>NZ_JBFUGA010000193.1:0-4702 GCF_056403155.1 Methylobacterium sp. P3_A11 | reverse complement strand
CCTGTGGGCCGTTCCGGCAGCGGCGGGGCCGCCCCTTCGCCGCGGCGCTGCGCGGGCTCCGGCGGCGGGCGAGGGCCGAGCCCGATCAGGCCTACCGGGCGGCGCTGCTGGCCCTGCACCGGGGCCTCGACGAGACCGATGGAAGGCGGGTGCTGGCCGACGATCTCGGCGCCTTCCTGGCGCGGCACGGGGCCTTCCGGGGACAGGCGGCGCTGCTCGCGCGCTTCTTCGAGGCCTCGCGCCTCGCCTTCTTCGGCGGCCGCCTGCCGGCCGCGCGCGCGGCCTGGCCGCTGTCCGAAGCCGAGGCGCTCCTGGTGCGCCTCGCGGCGGCGGAGCGGAGCGCGTGAGGCCGTGACCGATCTCATCACCCGCCTCGGCGCGACCGATCCCTGGATCCTGTGGCTGCTGCCGCTGGCGCTGCTGCCGCTGGCCCGCTCGGCCCTGMGCCGGACGGCCGTGCCGGCGGTCGCCGCCGCCCCGGCCGACCCCCTCTCGGCCTGGCTCGGCCGGGCGCTGACGCTCGCCGGCATTCTGGCCGTCGCCGGCCTGATCGTGGCCCTGGCGGGCCCCTACCGGACGGGGGCGCGGATCGGGCGCCTCGGCATCGGCGCGCAGGTCTCGCTGCTGATCGACCGCTCGGGGAGCATGAACGAGACCTTCGCGGGCCGGCAGCCCTCCGGCGCCGAGGAATCGAAGGCCGCGGCCTCCCGGCGCCTCCTGGCGGATTTCGTCGGCGCGCGGGCGCACGACCTGTTCGCCGTGACGGCCTTCTCCACCGCGCCGATGCTGGTCATGCCGATGACCGACCGCCACGACGCCGTGCGGGCGGCGATCGCCGCCATCGACCGGCCCGGCCTCGACTACACCAATATCGGCCGGGGCCTCGGCATGGCCCTGTCGCAGTTCGGAATCGATGTCGGCGCCTCGCGGGTGCTCCTGCTGGTCTCCGACGGCGCCGCGGTGATCGACCCGCGCCTCCAGGACCAGCTGCGCGCCGCCGTCGCGCGGATCCGGCCGAACCTGTACTGGCTGTTCCTGCGCACCGAGGGATCGCCCGGCATCGCCGACCGGCCGGCCGGCGAGGACACGCCCCAGGCCGCGCCGGAGCGCCATCTCGACCTGTTCTTCAAGAGCCTCGGCGTGCCCTACCGCGCCTTCGAGGCCGAGGGCGCCGCGGCGGTGGCCGCCGCCATCGGGCAGATCGAGGCCCTGGAGCGGGACCCGATCCCCTACGTCGAGGAGCGCCCGCGCCGGGACCTGACCGGGCTCGCCGCCGCGCTCGCCGCCCTCGGCCTCGCGATGCTCATCCTGGCCAAGCTCGCGGAGGCGGACCTCTTGGGCGCGCCGGTGGATGCGGAGACCACGACGGAAGCCGCGGGCGCGGCGGTGCGGAGGGCGGCATGAGTTCCGGCGCCCTCCTCGACGACCCGGCCCCGCGCCGCCGCGCCGCCGTCTCCCACCTCGGCGTCGCCGCGGCGTGGCGCCGAGTCCGGCCCGCCCTGCTGGTCGCCCTGCCGCTGGTCCTCGTGGCGGCCGCCCTGTGGTTCGCCGTCTCGGGCTGGAGCGCCGCGCGCGACGACGACCGGATCGCCGCCCTGGAGGCGGGCCGCGACCGACCGGTCGACCCGGATGCGCGACCGGCCCTCCTGGCGGCGCGGATCGGCTTCCTCGCCGCCCGGGACCGTCTCGGCGAGACCGAGCCCCTCCTCGACGCCCTCGACCGTGCCGGCGCGGCGCGGGAGGCGGCCCGGGCGCGGTACGTCATCGGCAACGCGCGGATGCGGCAGGCCTTCGCGCTGATCGGCCGGGGCGACCTCGACAAGGCAGCGCCCCAGGTGACGCTGGCGCGGCAGGATTACCGCCGCGCCCTCCAGGCCCGGCCCGAATTCTGGGACGCCAAGTACAACCTCGACGTCGCCTCGCGCCTCGTGCGCGACTACCCGGAATTCGACCGCAAGACCGGAGACGAGCTGCGCGCCGAGCCGAAGAAGATCTGGGCCGACATTCCCGGCCAGCCGCAGGGCGGCCCGTGAGACCGCGCCGAGTCCTTCCCCCCGTCTTGCCCCCCGTCCTGCCCCCCCTCGTCGCCCGAAACCTGCGCGACGGGCGGTTCCGCGCCCTGGCGGCCGCCCTCACGCTGACCCTCGCGGCCCTCGTCGCCCCGCCGATCCCGGTCACCCGCACCGGCGTGTCGGTGCTGGCGGTGGTCGACATCACCGGCAGCATGGCGGTGCGCGACTATCTCGCCGCCGCTGGATCCGTGAGCCGGCTCGAGACCGTCAAGACGGCGCTGCGGGCGACGCTGCCCGACCTCCCCTGCGGCTCGCGGGTGGCGCTCGGCCTGTTCACCGACCGGCGGCCGTTCCTGCTGTTCACGCCGGTCGAGGTCTGCGCCGACTTCGCGCCGCTGGACGGCGCCATCGCGGCCCTCGACCCGCGCATGGCCTGGGAGGGGGACAGCCGCGTCGCGGCCGGCCTGTTCCGGTCGATCGCCATGGCGGGCGAGATCGACGCCGACCTGCTGTTCCTCACCGACGGCCAGGAGACGCCGCCCCTGCCCGCCTCCGGTGGCCCGACCTTCGACGGCAGGCCCGGGGCGGTGCGCGGGCTGATCGTCGGGGCGGGCGGCTACGGCCTGTCACCGATCCCGCGCTTCGACGATCGCGGGCGCGAGACGGGCTTCCTCGGCGAGGGCGACGTCCAGCAGGAGAACCGCTCCGGGCCGCCCCCGGCCGACGCGGAATCGCGCGAGGGTTACAACCCGCGCAACGCCCCCTTCGGCGCCCAGGCCGCCCACGGCACCGAGCACCTCTCCGCGGTCCGCGAGCCCTACCTGAAGCGCCTCGCCGCCGAGACCGGCCTCGGCTACGTCCATCTCGACGGCCCGGGCGGTCTCGCGGCCCCCCTGCGCACCGCGGCGACGCCGCGCCCCCTGCCCGGCCGCCTCGACCCGCGGCCCGCCCTCCTGGCGGCGGCCCTGGGGCTGACGCTCCTGGCCCTCCTGGCGCGGCCCCTCGCCCGCGCCCTGCGCGTGCTCCGCGGGCGCGCGGTCCCCCCTGTTCCAACCCCCGTTCCAACCGGACCGATCAGGACCTGACCATGCGGATGCCCCTCGCCCTCGTCCCGGCCGTCGCCGCGGGCCTCGCCGTCGTCGGCCTCGCCGGCGCGGCGCTGGCCCACGGGCCGACGCCGCAGAAGATCGACCAGTCGATCACCATCCAGGCGCCCCCGGAGGCGGTCTGGACGGTGGTGGGCGATTTCGGCGGCATCGCGCGCTGGCACCCCGACGTGGCCAAGGCCGAGGCCAGTGGCGGCAATGTCGAGGGCACGACCCGCCGGGTGACCCTCAAGGCCGGCGGCACCCTGATCGAGGGGCTGGACGAGTGGCTGGCCGACGGCCGGACCTACGCGTACCGGATGTCCGACCCGGACCTGAAGGCGCTCCCGGTCTCCTCATACTCGGCGACGCTCACCGTCACTCCGGACGGGACCGGCTCCAAGGTGTCGTGGATCGGCCGCTTCTACCGGGGCGACACCGGCAACGAGCCGCCGGAGAACCTCAGCGACGAGGCCGGGCGGACGGCGATGAACCGCTACTTCGCGGACGGGCTCAAGGGCCTGAAGGCGGCCGTCGAGGGCCGGACGACCCATTGAGGCCCCGCATGCGCCACCTCCGGCTGATCGCGACGCTCGCGGCCGCCGCCGGGACCGGCGGCGCGGCCGCGGCCGGCGACCCCGTCTGGGTCGTCAGCCAGCAGGGGGCCGAGCTGGCGCGGATCGAGGCCGGGACCGTGGCCGGGCGGATCCCGCTCCGGCCGGCGCCGGTCGCGGCGGCGACCGACCGGGCCGGCCGCCTCTACCTGACCCACCCGGACGGGCGCGCCGTGACCGTCGTCGCGCCCGGCGAGCCGCCCCGCCGCCTGTCCGTCCCCGGCCAGGCCTTCGGCCTCGCGGCAAGCCCGGACGGCGCGCACCTGTTCGTCGGCGACTGGTCGGGCGACCGCGTCCTGCGGATCTCCGCGGCGACCGGCGCCGTCGAGGGCGCCGCCACGGTGGGCCGCGACCCGGCCCATCTCGTCCTCGACCGGCGCGGGCGGCTCTACGTCGCCGATCGCGAGAGCCGTCAGGTCAGCGTGATCGACACCGGGACGATGGCCCGGGTGGCCGTCGTCCCGGCCGGCGAGGCGCCCTTCGCCCTGGCGCTTTCACCGGACGAGGCGAGCCTCTACGTCGCCAACGTGCGCAGCGGCGATCTCACGGTGATCGACACGGCGACGTTGCGGGCCCGTGCCACGGTTCCGGCCGGCCGGATGCCCTACGGCGTCGCGGTCACCGGGGACGGCAGCCGCGTCCTGGTCACCAACCAGCACGCCGCCGCCGTGACGGTGATCGACGCGGCCCGGCTCGAGGTGGTCGCCACCGTGGCGGTGGGACCCTATCCCGAGGGCATCGCGGTGGCCGGCCCGCTGGCCTACGTGGCGAACTGGTTCTCGGACGACGTCTCTGTGATCGATCTCGCCACATGGCGCGAGACGGCGCGCATCAAGGTGGCGGAGGGCCCGCGCACGGTCTTGGCCGTAGGGGAGCCCGCGCGATGAGCCGGGCCGGCCGCGTCCGGATCGCGTMCGGCCTGGTCCTGCTGGCCCTCGGCGCCTGCGACCGCGGGTCGGACGAGCGCGCGGACGAGGCCGGCGCGGTGGTC
>NZ_JBFUGA010000192.1:0-4903 GCF_056403155.1 Methylobacterium sp. P3_A11 | reverse complement strand
GATTTAAGCTGGCTCACTGATGACCCTGCACGGACCTGGGATCGGTTGTGCGAAACTTATAATCACTTGGCCTTTAAGGCTTCCTCAATGACGCTGACGATGCCGCCTGTGGGCCGTGCCACCAGCTGTTGCTCCGAACACGGGATGCCGTCCGCGCCAAGGACCGCGACCAGCGCTTGGCAGGCCACCGGCGCGGAAATAAATCGCGGGTGCCGGCAGGTGACGATCCCGTCCTGATCAGCCCCCGGCCGCCGGGGGCCGGCGATCCGTCGGGTCTCGATCTCGACCGTCATGCAGCCGCGAGTGAACCGGCCGGACGACGGAAAGTGTCCAGGGTTGCAGTCGTCGCTCACGGACGGTGAGGCTCAGGAGCCTTTCGCTCCGTCGGGAGACTTCGTCAGGTGCATCGCCACATCCGGGTCCTTTGGCGCAGGTTCGGCCTCCGCGACGCGCCGCGCAACCTCCATCACGAGGTAGGTCACCGACGGCGGCCACGGGACGTCATTGTCCAGAAGCATCCGGGCTGCGCTGACGAGCATCCGGAATTGCTCCGGCGGGATCGTGGCACCAGCCTCGTGCTGCTCTAGGATGCGGTCGGCGATTGCAGCCGCCAGTCCGGCAACCTCAGCCAACTTGTTGGGTGGACCACCGGCTGTCACGTCAGATCCTCTCTCAACCGATCGGAGAGGTACACGGGCTCCCCCCGGCATCCGTCCGGTGCGCCGCCTGGCACCGGCCAGAGAGTCGCACAGTCAGGATGCAACCGCATCGTCGCGGAAGCCACGCGCGTCGAAGATCCTGCGAACGACGCCTGCCCGCTTGGCCTCAGCCATCCAGGCGGTCACGGCGGCGAGGGCGCCCGGACGGCTCTTTGGCACGGCGACGGCGACCTGGGTCTGCTGGAAGCCGCCACTGACGATCCGGGACCCCGGCACCTCCTGCACGACAGGCCGCAGCGTGTCGCGCGATAGGGCGAAGGCATCCGCCTGCCCGTTGCGCATGCCCGCGATCGCCTCGGCGACGGACGAAACGGCGACAGGCTGTGTGTGGATCAGTGTGCGGGCGGAGGCGCGGAAGGTAGTGGTGCCATCGATCGCCAGGACTCGAAGGCCCGGTCGATCCACCTGCGCCACGTCGATGATGTCTGACGCGGCGCTGACCAGATAGGTGCTCTCCAGGTCGTAATAGCCCGGCCCGAAGTCGATCCTCTGCCGTCGGGTCGCGTCGACCGGCATGAAGCTGACGTCGATCGCCTCGGCCTGGAGTGCCGCGGCCGCGGCACCCGAATTCGGGAACAGGGTGAAAGCAAGCGGCAGTCCTGATCGGCGGGCGAGATCCGCGCTCAGATCGGCCGTCACGCCTTCGGGTGTTCCATCGGCCGCACGGTTGACGAAGATCAGTCCGGCGGACGGCGCCTCGATGAGTCCAACCCGAAGCATGCCGCTCGGGGCCAGTTCGGCCGTCATAGCCGCGCCCTGAGCGTGGCTTGGACGCGTCATGCTGGCGAGGCGGGCCGTCGCCGGGGCAGGGGATGAGCGAGCAATTCGAGCCGCCTGCTCCGCTTCCGCGGCGATCTCCCGACTACGGGGGGCAGGCCGCTTAAATCACTGAGGAAACTGGCGCACCCGACACGATTCGAACGTGTGACCTTTGCCTTCGGAGGGCAACGCTCTATCCAGCTGAGCTACGGGTGCTGGCCGTGGCATTCCCTAGCCCAACCGCGCCGCCAGCGCAACGGCACAGACGCGATCGCACTTGGCACGCAATCGCACTTGGCCAGTCTGCGCTGCGGCTCGGACGTCGCGGAAGCGTTGGCGAAGATGATCGCTCGGGCGCGTCAGGCCGCGCGCGAGCGCGCCGGGCTGAATCCGCGGGCAGGGAGACCGGGGTCGTCCGTCACGGCGCCGGAGCGATCCGCGCAGGCAAGCCGGCGGCGCCGCCGGTTGCAGCTGTGCCGGTTCCAGATCCCGGCGGCTCCGGCGCACCCGCTCCGGCAACGGCGGGCGCCGCCAGATACTCCGCGGGTGTTGCCCCCGCGTCCTTGCCTTCGCGTACCGTTTCCCGGCCCCTGATCGACGGACACAGGCGTTGTGGAGCGGGCAGGTTTGGTGGAGGCGACGGGCGGCCGGGATCCGCGGGCGAACAATTTCGGCTCCCTGCGTCTCCTGTTCGCAGGCCTCGTCATCCTCGCGCACGCCCCCGAACTCGTGGACGGAAACCGGTCGCGGGAGCTGCTGACGCAGGTCTTCGGCACCCTGTCCCTCGGGGAGATCGCGGTCGACGGCTTCTTCCTCGTGAGCGGCTACCTGATCACCGCGAGCTACCGCGCCAAGCGCTCCTTCGCCGACTACCTCAGGCGGCGGGTTCTGCGGATCTATCCGGCCTTCGTGGTCGCATCGCTCCTGTGCATCGCCGTCGTCGCGCCCCTCGCTGGCGGCGACCTGGCGGCGGCCTCGCCCCTGCAGACCCTCGTGCGGCTGTCGCTGCTGCTCATGCCGGTGGTCCCGGGCGCCTTCGCGGAGTTGCCCTATCCGCTGCTCAACGGCTCGATGTGGACGATCCCCTGCGAGTTCGGCTGCTACCTGCTGCTCGGCCTCGTCGGCACCGCCCGCGCCCTGCGCCGCCGGGGGCGCTATCTCGCCCTCCTCGCCGGGCTCGGCGCCCTCCTCGTCCTGCGCTGGCTCTGCCTGCCCGTGGGCCATCCTGGCGATACCCTGGGCTCCCTGTCGGAGATGATCCGCCTCACCTTCGTGTTCTGCTGCGGCGGAGCCTTCCAGCTGTTCGCCGACCGGATCACCTACAGCCGGCGCGGCGCTGCCCTGGCCGCCCTCCTGCTCCTGCCGCTGATGTTCAGCCGGCCGCTGGCCGAGCCCGCCTTCGCGATCCTCGGCGGCTATCTGATCTTCTGGTTCGCCTTCGCGGTGCGCCCCAATGCCCTCAGCCGCGCCACCGCGCAGGTCGACCCGTCCTACGGGCTCTACCTCTATGCGTGGCCGGTGCAGAACCTTCTTGTGGCCTGGATCCCCGGGATCTCCCCCTGGACGGTCGCCGCCCTGACGTTCGCGGTGGCTCTCCCCCTCGGCCTGCTGAGCTGGCACCTGATCGAGCGGCCGATGCTCCGGTTCCGGCCCGGGATGGGCGCCGCGCGGGCCGGCGTGCCGGCGGCGCGCCCCGCCCTCGGCGCCTAGGAGCCCGTCCGAGTAATCCTCTCGACGGCGTGGCCTGGGAGTGATTCACTCTGCTCATGGCCAAGGTGTTTCGCTCCTGGGATGTGGATCAGGGCTGGTTGCTGCCGCCCTCGTTGCACGAGTTCGTGCCACCCTGGCACATGGCGCACTTTGTCCGCGACACGGTGCGGGAGGCGCTCGACCTCTCGGCCATCCTCGACACCTACACAGAGGAGCGCGGCTACCCGCCCTACCATCCCGGCATGATGGTGGCGCTCCTGCTCTACGGCTACAGCCGCGGCCTGTATTCCTCGCGTCAGCTCGCCCGGGCCTGCGAGGAGCGGGTCGACGTCATGGCGGTGACTGGCCTGAACCGACCGGACTTCCGAACCATCGCCGACTTCCGCAAGCGCCACCTCGTGGCCCTGTCCGACCTGTTCGTGCAGGTGCTGCGCCTGTGCCGGGCGGCTGGTTTGGTCCAGTTCGCCCACGTGGCGGTGGACGGCACCAAGGTGAAGGCCAACGCCTCCCGCCACAAGGCGATGAGCTACGCACGCATGAAGACAGCCGAGCCAGCGCTGGCCGCCGAGGTCGACGCCTGGCTGGAGCAAGCGCGTGAGGCGGACGCGGCTGAGGATGAGGCGCAGGGCGCGACCCGTCGTGGAGACGAGACGCCGGACTGGATGGCCGACAAGCAGCGGCGGCTGGAGACGATCCGTGCCGCCAAGGCTGCGCTGGAGGCGGAAGCGGTCGAGCCGCCCAACCCCGAGGACGAGAGCGGGCCGGGTGCGTCCTCGGGCATGCGTTGGCAGGGGCGGCCTCTACGCAGTCAGGACGGCGGTCCGCCCGACCGGGCGCAGCGCAACTTCACCGACCCGGACAGCCGGATCCTGCCCACCCGCGATGGCTTCGTGCAGGGCTACAACGGGCAGATCGCCGTCGATGCCGCGCATCAGGTGATCGTCGCGCACCGCCTCGTGACTAACTCAGCCGACTACCGCGCCCTCGTGCCGCTTGTGGACGACGTCCACGCTCATCTCGGGCGCAAACCACGCGAGGTCTCGGGCGACGCTGGCTTTGCCAACGAGGCGAACCTGGCCGCGCTGCAGCTGCGGGGCATCACGGGCTACCTCGCTCCGGGTCGAGCACGTCATGGCGAGGCGGACGCGGCCGGCCGCCGGAGGCTGACGAAGATGCCGTTGATGAGCGCGATGGCTGCGCGCCTGAAGCGGGCTGGCCGCCGCAGCCGCTATCGCCTCCGGAAGCAGGTCGTCGAGCCGGTATTCGGGCAGATCAAGCAGGCCCGGGGCTTCCGACAGTTCTTACTCCGCGGCCTCGATCAGGTCCGGGGCGAATGGGCGCTGATCTGCACCGCCCACAACCTCCTCAAATTGGCGAAGGCCGGGCACTGAGCCCAAAGCCGACGCACACGTCTGCCCAGACTTCGACGCTCATCCCACCTCGTGAACTCGTTACTCGGACGGGCTCCTAGGTGTGCAGTCCCGCGGTGTGGTGGCATCAATTTAGCTGTAACCGCCGCACACCGGGAGGCGTTATGGGACAGGTTCTTCACGGCTGCGCCACGACCACGCACGCGGTCAGAGCAACGCTACAGCGATCGAAAGCTCCGCTCAAAGATCTTGCCGCCCAGCATGGACTGAACCCCAAGACAGTCGCGAAGTGGCGTAAGCGAGCCTTCGTGCATGACGCGGCGATGGGACCGAAGACGCCGCGCT
>NZ_JBFUGA010000191.1:0-4951 GCF_056403155.1 Methylobacterium sp. P3_A11 | reverse complement strand
CGCGGCGCCCCTGGTCGCGCGGCTGGTGGCGTGGCTGCGGGCGATGCCGGCGGAGCCCGACGCGGCCGCGACGGCCGCGATCCGGGGCCTGCGCGCCGCCCTGCCCCTCCTGTGGCCGGACCGCGACCTGCCGGTCGCGTCCGAGACCGCCGCCGCCCTGATCGCCCACCCGGCCGCCTTGGTCAGGTCCGCCGGCCTCGCGCTCCTGGCGCAGTCCGAAGCCGGGGCCGCCGGCCTGCCGCCGGAGAGCTGGGACGCGCTGATCGGCGCGGAGTCCGAGGACATCCGGATCGCCGCTCTGGTCCTGCTGGCGCGCCTCGACGACGGGCGGCTCGGGTTCTACGCGGACCGGATCGTCGCCTTCGCCAGCGGATCCGGCAGCGCCGTCCGGCAGGCCGCCCGGCCCCTGGTGGCGCGCCTCGCGGCGGCGGATCCGGATCTCGCCCCCCGCCTTGCCCGGGAGCTGATCGGCAGCCTGTTCCGCGCGGCGCCCGACGACGCCTACGCGGCCGACGTCGTGGCCCTGCTGCGCGAGGCCCTGCCGGGGGAATGCGCCGCCCTCGACGACGACACCCTGTGGCGCTTGCTGCAGGCCCGCGCCGAGGGCGCCCGCCGCCTTGGCGCCGCCCTCCTGCCCGACCGGCGCCCCGAGGCCCTCAGCGTCCGCCAGATCGCCCGCCTCGGCGGCCACCCGTACCAATCGGTGCGGGACTGGGCGATGGTGGCCTTCGCGGCCGATCCGGCCCGGTTCCAGGCCGCGGCGGCCGAGGCCGTGCTCCTCGTCGAGAGCGACTGGCCCGACACCCTCGCCTTCGCCCGCGACATGTTCGATGCGTGGCCGGAGACCGCCTGGACGCCCCAGGCGCTCGCCGTCGTCACCGACAGCGTCAAGCCCGAGGTCCTGGCCCTCGCCCGCCATCTCCTGCGCGGCCGGCTCCGGCCCGAGGATGCGGAGGCGCAGGTCCTGCGCCTTCTGGAGCACCCCGCCCCGTCGATGCACCTCCTGCTCACCGAACTCCTGACCGAGCAGGCGGTGGCGAGCGAGGCGGCCTTCGCGCGGCTGATCCCCCTCGCCCGCATCGTGATGCTGCAGGTGCTGCGGGGCCGGGTCGCCAAGGACCGGATGGCCGCCTTCCTCCGGGCCGAGGCCCTGCGCAGCCGCGCCCGCGCCGAGGCGCTGCTGCCGCTCTTCTCCGACCTGACCCTGAGCGGCACGGCCCGGGACCGCAGCGCCGCGATCCTGGCCCTGCGCGACGTCGCCGACGCGCATCCCGATCTCGCCGTGCCCCTCGTCCGGCGCCCGCCGGAGGCGCGGGGACCGGTCTCCGTCTCGGAAGAGGCCCGATGAACTTCGTCCATCGCTACCTCGGCGAGAGCCGGGCCGTCTCGGACGCGGACGCGACCCGGCTCGGCTTCGTCCCCGACACGTTGCGCGAGCCGACCTACTTCGCCGGGACGGTGGCGCGGCACCTGCCGTTCCGGGAGGCGATCTCCGCCCTGCACCACGTCGTCGTGTCGGACCTGCGCTTCAAGCCGAAGGACCGCACCGCCTACTTCGCGTGGCTCCAGGCCCACGAGCAGGAGCTCCTCGCCGAGAAGGACAGCCTGCGCGCGGAGATCGAGGCGCTGCGCGCCGAGAGCCGGGACATCGCGGCCCGCTCCGACGCGGTGATGCGGCCGTTCTACGACGCGCGGAAGCGGTACTTCGACTATCTCTACAAGGAGAACCTCGACGCCTGGATCGTGCTCGACCCGGTCATCACGGTCCATCCGGACGAGATCTTCTTCGAGGCGTTCAGCCTCGACGAATCGAGCTACGGGCGCCTGTCCTGCGACCACGAGACGTTCGCGCGGATCGGCGACATGGCCTGCGGCACGACCAACATCGACTACAGCCACGCCCTCTACGACGAGTTCCAGAAGATCCGCAGCTACCGGGTCACCGAGCTGGCGATCGACCCGACCGGCTTCGCGGTCCAGACCTCCGGCGAGGCCGCCTATCGCGAGGACAAGATCGAGCTGCCCGATTCCTGGATGCGGGGCTTCCTGCAGGTGTCGAGCGCCATGGCGCAGCCCGCCCACGTGGTGGACCTGCACCCAGTCGACATGCACGCGATCCTGACCCGCCTCGCCGCGCGCCGGGAGCGCCACGGCCCGCGCTCCCTGCGGTTCCTGCTCGAGCCCGGCCGGCCGGTCAGCGTGCTGATCGAGCCCTGGAACGAGCGGCTGACCTTCCGGCGCTCGCTCTACCGCGGGGGCGAGGCCGCGGAGATCCGCCTGTGGGGCCGGCGCCGCCTCGCGATCCTGGCCCGGACCCTGCCGCTCGCCCGGTCGGTGCGGCTGCACCTCCTCGGCACCGGGCTGCCGAGCTTCGCGGTGGTGGATTTCGGGGGCCTGCGCTTCACCCTCGGCCTGTCGGGCTGGACCGCCAACGACTGGTCCCGGGCCGGGCAGTTCGACCTGCTCGCGCCCCGGGCGGAGGTCGACGCCGACACCGCCGCCCGGATCTTCGCGGCGCTCCGGCGCCACCACGCCGCCGGGACCGGCCAGCTCGCCGCCGAGACCGGCCTCGACCGGGCGACCGTGGAGGCGGCGCTCGGCGGCTACGTGCAGGCGGGCCGCGCCATGTTCGACCTCGACAAGCGGGTCTACCGCCTGCGGGAGCTGACCCGGGAGCCCCTGGCGCCGGGCGCCCTGCGCTACGCCTCCGAGCAGGAGGCCAAGGCCGACAGGTTCCTGGCGGCCGGGCTGGTCACCCTCGGCCCCGTCGAGCAGGCCGGCGACAGGCGGCGCCTGAGCGGGACCGTGCTGGACGACGGCCGGAGCCTGACGCCCGCGGTGGAGCTCGATTCCGACGACCGCATGGTCGGCGGCACCTGCCAGTGCGGCTTCTACGCCCACAATCGGCTGACCCGCGGCCCCTGCGAGCACATGCTGGCCGTGCGCCGCCTCGTCCATGCCCAGGTCGAGGGCAAGCCGGTGCGGTGGCAGGCGTGAGACGGACCCGATTGATGCGGCCGCAAGCGTGGCCTATCCTGGCCGCGACAGGGGGCGTCGGCCGGGGCGGACCTTGCATTTCGGGCGGCGATTCGCCGTCCCTGCACCCTGCCCGGCAAAGCGTCACTGGCCCGCTCTTCACTGGGCCGGCACTGACCACCGGTGCGCGTTCGCGGTTTGGGTTCGCTGAACCCAAACGCGCACCGGTGGTCGTGCCGGCGTCGAGTGGACCGGGCCAGTCCCGAGACTTGACGAAGGCATCCCGGCCGACGTTCCCCGTCACACTTCCCCCCGTCACGCCCCCCCTCGTCCCACCTCCCGCCGCCCGCGCCGGAGGCCGCCGATGAGCCCGCAGCCCGGCAGGCTGACCCGCCAGCAGCTCTACGACCGGATCCACGAGAGCTCGAAGGACGAGGTCATCCTCGAGGAGATGATCCGGCTCGGCTTCTGGCCGGATGGGGCGGCTCAGCCCAACCCGCCGGACGACCTGATCCGCCGCCGCGGCGAGATCGCCCGCGCCCTCGCCGACCTGCACCGGCGGGAGGCGGCGTGGCGCGACCCCGAGGCCGCCCTCAAGGAGATGCATCGCCGCCGCAAGACGGCGGCGCTGGAGCGGCGGCGCGAGACCAAGCTGCGCAACGCCCGCGACCGCCACGCCCGGGCGCAGGCGTGGCACGCGCGCCGGGAGGCGGAGATCCTCCATCTCGGCGACGGCGTCTCGGCCGGCCTCGCGAACGCGGACGCTCCGGCGCGCGGGCCCGGCCCCGGTCTCCCGGTCCTGGCCAGCCCGAAGGCCCTGGCCGAGGCCATGGGGATCGGCCTCGGCGAGCTGCGCTTCCTCGCCTACGACCGGGCGCTCAGCACGGTGAGCCATTACCGGCGCTTCACCATCCCCAAGAAGGCGGGCGGGCTGCGCCGCATCTCGGCGCCGATGCCGCGCCTGAAGCGGGCGCAGTACTGGATCCTCGACGCGCTCCTCGCCCACGTCCCCGTGCACGACGCGGCCCACGGCTTCGTGCCCGGCCGCTCGATCGTCACCAACGCCGCCGCCCATATCGGGCGGGACGTCGTGGTCAATCTCGACCTCAAGGACTTCTTCCCGAGCCTCGATTACCGGCGGATCAAGGGGAAATTCCGGGGCCTGGGCTACGCCGAGCCGGTGGCGATCGTGCTGGCGCTGCTCTGCACCGAGCCGGACGTGGACGCGGTCGAGATCGACGGTGCCCGCCTCTACGCCGCCCGGGGTCCCCGCCGGCTGCCGCAGGGCGCGCCGACGAGCCCCGCGCTCACCAACCTCGTCTGCACCCGGCTGGACGCCCGACTCTCCGGGCTCGCCGGCAGCCTGGGCTTCGCCTACACGCGCTACGCCGACGACCTGACCTTCTCGGCCTCCGGCGAGGCCGCCGGGAAGGTCGGCGCGCTCATCAAATACGTCCACGCCATCGTCGCCGGGGAGGGCTTCACCGTCCATCCGGACAAGACCCGGGTGATGCGCCGCGGCCGGCACCAGGAGGTGACCGGGCTGACCGTCAACGAGCGGGTCGGCGTGCCCCGCGAGACCCTGCGCCGCTTCCGCGCCCTCCTGCACGGGCTCGAGCGGCACGGGCCGGCCGGGCGCCGCTGGGGCGCGACCGGCGAGGCGGGCGTGCTCCGCGCCGCCATCGGCTTCGCGCAGTTCGTCCGGATGGTCACCCCGGAGACCGGCGCGCCGCTGGTGGCGCAGGCCCACGCCCTGGCGGACCGCCACACGGATCGCCAAGCGGATCGCCAAGCGGATCGCCAAGAGACGCGGCCTGCAGCGTGGTCGCAACCGGATTTCCGATCCCGCTCCGCGCGGGGAGAGATTCCCCTCGCCCGCTGGTGGGTGCCGGCCCCCCGCTCCGCGCCCGAGCCGGACCCGATCCTGGCCGAGGCCGAGGCGGCCGCCGCGCGGGAGGCGGCCAAGGCTGCGGCC
>NZ_JBFUGA010000190.1:0-4989 GCF_056403155.1 Methylobacterium sp. P3_A11 | reverse complement strand
CCGTACGGTCGACCGGCTGGAGGGGGCCGGCCCCCGGGGCCGTGCGTCCCCGGGAGCCGCGGACGTGACCCAGCCGGCGCCGTCCCTGCCGGCGAGCCACGCCCATCCCGAGCCGCTGAACTGAGTCCGCGGTCGCGCCGGCGCGGCCCGCCGGCCCCGATGCGGGCGCCGGACACAGGTTCCGCGGGTAAGAACTGGTATTTCCCTGCGCAAAGGATCACGATGCCCTGTCCCGGCCGGTCCGACGGGGACAGGATCGAGGCGTCATGTTCAACCCGCTCGAGATGTTTCAGGCCCAGGGCGAGGCCGGGCTCCAGACCATGGCCCAGCAATTCGGTCTGACGACCGAGCAGACCGCCCGCGCCTTCGAGGCGCTGATGCCGGCCCTGACCCTGGGGCTCCAGCGCAGTGTCGGCATGGATCCGACCGGCTTCGGCCGGATGTTCGGGCTGGAGGCGGCCCGGCCCACGGCGCCGCAGGGATTCGATGCCCTGGGCCAGATGTTCGGCTCGGCCCAGCTGATGCAGGCGGTGCTGCGGCAGGCCTCCGCCACGAGCGGCGTCGGCGCGCAGGTGCTGCGCCAGATGCTGCCGATGATGGCGGGCGCGGTGGTGGCGAGCATCGTCCATGTCATGCTGAACCAGCCGCAGGCCGAGACCGCGCAGGCACGACCGAGCGCGCCGCCGCCGCCGGTGCCGTTCCCGTTCGGCCCGGCCTGGGCCGAGATGGCCAAGGCCTTCCTGCCCGCGGCCGCGCCCCCCGCCCCGGCGGCGAGGCCGGCCCCCAAGGCGCCGCAGGCCGCAAAGGCGTCGCAGGCCGCCGCGGGCGAAGCGGGCTCCGACATGTTCCAGCAGATGATGCGCACCGGGGCCGAGGTTCAGGGCAACAACATCCGGGCGATGCAGGAGTTGTTCGAGACCTTCTGGCCCACCTCCGGCGCGCCGCCCGCGGGCGGCGGGCGGACGGAGGCGCCGGCGCGTCCGGATCCGGCGCCGGCCCAATCCCCGGCGGCCGAGTCCACGGCGGCAAGGAGCCGGCGCGGTCGGCCGCCCGGCGGGACCGGTTGACGCAGGGATAGGATCCGGGTGGGCGTTGACCCGGCGGACCGAAGCGGCACCCTCGCGGCGAGGAGACCTGCCGATGAGCGACCACCTGACTGCCTGGGACGACCGCGCCGAGAGCGTCGGCGGCAACGGCGTCGCCAAGCGCACGATCCCGGGCTCCGGCGTCAGTCTCGTGCGCGTCGTGGTCCCGGCGGGGATCTCTGCGCCGGCCCACAGCCACGAGCACGAGCAGTTCGTGCAGGTCGTCTCGGGCTCCGGGATCCTGGAGACCGAGCAGGGGCGCAAGGCGTTCTCGGCCGGCAGCGTGTTCCACTTCCCGGCCGGGGCGTGGCATGCGGCCGCCTTCGAGACCGAGACGGTGCTGATCGAGACGAACCTCTTGACGGTGGTCTGAGATGGATCCGGCGGCCTTGGATGGCCCTGCCGAGGTTCTCCGGCCTCGCCGAGGTTCTTCGACCGGGTCAGGCCTGGCGCTGAGGATGATCCCGGATCATTCCGGTCCGGGGCCGCGCTGCCGCTCGAGTTCCTCAGCCTTGGGCAGCATCTCGCGCGCGTACTGGACGGCCTGATCGGCCGTCATCAAGCGACCGTCCTCCGGATAGAAGGCGAGCCCGCCGACCAGTTTCACGCAGGCCGTGACCGCCATCAGGGCGCCGATCGATTCCGCGATGGTGCCGAAGTAGAACGCGTACACGCACGGCCAAGAGCCGTCGAAGTCGGTCTCCGGATAAGTGTCCTTCAATTCCGAGAGCGGCATGCTCGAGCACTCGAAGCCCGAGGCCCGGCCCCGCCGCGTGGCCGGCAGATGCCCCGACGAGGCCGGCGGAATCGCCCCACCGCGCAGTTGAAGATCGAAACCGAGCGCGTCCAGGCCGGTCTGCCATTCCGATACGCTGGCAAGCGGTCGCGGACACAGGGCGTACGCTTCCATACTCATGCGACCAAGACTCCCGTTGTGACGGCGACAGAGACGCGGCTCTTGACGGAAATGCCGCGGAGGAGATGGATCTCGATGACGGGGACGCGGTCGTCGACACCTACGCCGGCCCGCAAGGCACGGATACGGCGCGGCGACAGGCCCATTTCACCGGTCTTGATGTCCCAGATCGCCCGGATCGGCGCCGCGCTGGTTCAGCCATCCCGGAGAAGAACATCCGTCCGGATGCTGCCCGACAAGCCGTGGCGGACGATGTCTCCCGCGACGAAGCTCTGCTCGACGCCGTGCCGGCCGATCCCGGGAAGATCCAGCTCGCGCAGGCGGGCCGCGAGCGTCGCGTGGATCTGAATTCCGTAGAGGAACCCTTCTCCCGGCCCGGTGCTCTCGACGACTTCCTTCAGGACATCAAGGATCTCATCGGTCTTGGCATCAATCCGAGAATCGCCCGTCCTGTCCTTTCGCGTGACGACGAACGATCCGCCTCCGCCCGACCATCGGCCGGCACTGTCTCTCGGCTGATCATGACGAAACCCCGCTTTGATCTCGAGAAGACGCAGGGTGATGAATGCAAGACTGAGTCGAAGCCATGCGGTGCGGCAATCTAGCACCCGATCACGTCCGTCACTTTGCATGACCACGCCTCGCCTGTGTTCATGTTTCATTCCATGAACGTTTTCCTTTTGTCAAGAATATTAGAGGTTTAATAGGAACATGGACCTAGCAACCGCCGGTCGGCGGCGCGGCGCCCGTGCGGCAAATTATTCTTTGCGCGCATCCAAATTGCCTGTGCTTGGCCTGAGGGTTCGGCGCGTGTAGGAATCGACGCTCGAACGCCCGCCCGTGCACGCCGACGAAAGGCCGGGCATCGCCCCTACCAGAACAGAGGCAGACCATGAGCGCCGGTACCGCCGCCGACAAGCATTTCTCCAACAGCTTCTTCGCCGCTCCGCTGACCGAGGTCGATCCCGAGATCGCCGAGGCGGTGGCCAAGGAACTCGGCCGTCAGCAGCACGAGATCGAGCTGATCGCCTCGGAGAACATCGTCTCCCGCGCCGTGCTGGAGGCCCAGGGCTCGGTGCTGACCAACAAGTACGCGGAAGGCTATCCGGGCCGGCGCTACTACGGCGGCTGCCAGTTCGTCGACATCGCCGAGGACCTCGCCATCGAGCGCGCCAAGCGTCTGTTCGATTGCGGCTTCGCCAACGTGCAGCCGAATTCCGGCTCGCAGGCCAACCAGGGCGTGTTCCTGGCGCTGATGCAGCCCGGCGACACATTCCTGGGCCTCGACCTCGCCGCCGGCGGCCACCTCACCCACGGCGCCCCGCCGAACGTCTCGGGCAAGTGGTTCAAGCCGGTCTCCTACACGGTGCGCCGCGAGGACCAGCGCATCGACATGGAGCAGGTCGCCGCCCTCGCGCAGGAGCACAAGCCGAAGGTGATCATCGCCGGCGGTTCGGGCTACCCGCGCCACTGGGACTTCGCCAAGTTCCGTGAGATCGCCGACTCGGTGGGCGCCTACTTCATGGTCGACATGGCCCATTTCGCGGGCCTGGTCGCGGCCGGCGTGCATCCGTCGCCGTTCCCCCACGCCCACGTCGCCACCACGACGACCCACAAGACGCTCCGCGGCCCGCGCGGCGGCATGATCCTGACGAACGACGAGGCGCTGGCCAAGAAGTTCAACTCGGCGATCTTCCCCGGCATCCAGGGCGGCCCGCTGATGCACGTCATCGCCGGCAAGGCCGTGGCCTTCGGCGAGGCGCTGAAGCCCGAGTTCAAGATCTACGCCCGCCAGGTGGTGGAGAACGCCAAGGCGCTCGCCGACACGCTGATCTCGGGCGGCTACGACATCACCTCGGGCGGCACCGACAACCACCTGATGCTGGTCGACCTCCAGCGGAAGGGCCTGACCGGCAAGGCGGCGGAAGCCGCGCTGTCGCGGGCGCACATCACCTGCAACAAGAACGGCGTGCCCTTCGACACGCAGAAGCCGACCATCACCTCCGGCATCCGGCTCGGCACCCCGGCCGGCACCTCCCGCGGCTTCGGGGTCGCCGAGTTCAAGCAGATCGGCGGATTCATCGTCGAGGTGCTGGACGGGCTCGCCGCCAAGGGCGAGGCGGGTGACAGCGCAGTCGAGGCCGATGTCAAGCGCCGCGTCCACGCGCTGACGGACCGGTTCCCGATCTACGGCTGAGGCCCGAGCGGAGCCGGCCTTCCGAGCCGGCCCCGAGTGGATTAGGACACGGCCGCGGATCCGATCGGTCCGCGGCCGTTTCCATGCCCGAGTGCCAGACCCATGCGCTGTCCCTATTGCGGCGGCTCCGAGACCCAGGTGAAGGACTCGCGGCCCTCCGAGGACGGCGCCGCGATCCGGCGCCGTCGGGTCTGCCCGGATTGCGCCGGCCGGTTCACCACCTTCGAGCGGGTGCAGCTCCGCGAGGTCGTGGTGCTCAAGCGCTCGGGCAAGCGCGTGCCCTTCGACCGCGACAAGCTCCAGCGCTCCATCGACGTGGCCCTGCGCAAGCGCACCGTCGAGCCGGAGCGGATCGAGCGGCTGGTCAGCGGCATCACCCGGCAGCTCGAGAGCGCGGGCGAGCCGGAGGTGACCTCCGAGGCGATCGGCGAGCTGGTGATGGCGGGGCTGAAGGGTCTCGACGACGTCGCCTACGTGCGCTTCGCCTCGGTCTACAAGAATTTCCGTGAGGCCAAGGATTTCGAGGCGCTGCTCGGCACGCTGGGCGACGGCACCCTGCCGCCCGGGGCCGAGCCGGAGCCCGGGGCGGCCCCGGGCCGACACCGCGCCGGGCGCCCATGAGCGACGATGCCCCCTTCATGCGCCTCGCCCTGGCGCTGGGGCGGCGGGGTCTCGGGACCACCTGGCCGAACCCGTCGGTGGGCGCCGTCGTCGTCGAGCCCCGGACCGGGCGCATCCTCGGGGCCGGGGCGACGGCGCCGGGCGGCCGGCCGCACGGGGAGCCCCTGGCC
>NZ_JBFUGA010000189.1:0-5172 GCF_056403155.1 Methylobacterium sp. P3_A11 | reverse complement strand
CGTCCAGACCTTCCAGCAGATCGTCGCCTCGACCAACCAGCAGCAGCTCGGCATCGAGCAGGTGATGGGCGCGCTCCAGAACATCCGGCAGGCCAGCCAGCAGACGGCGGCGGGGACGCGGCAGGTGGAGGCGGCCTCGGCCAACCTCACCGAACTCGCCCAGGCCCTCATGGCCCTCGCCGAGCGATATCGGCACTGAGGCGGCGGACCGTCGATCCCCATCCATCGGCGGCGATCGCAGGGATGGCCTCTGCGCTTCCAGACCGCGAACATGGGCGCGGCCCGCATCGCTGCGGATCCCTCGTCGCAACGGTCGACGGTCAGAACCGAGCGCGGCCTCGCGCTGGGATGTGGCGGCGCACGGCGACGGACCGAGCCGGACGACGACGCCTGATGCGTTCCGCCGCTCAGCCGCGATGGCGCGGCCGATGCGCGGCCTGCCGCCGCCGAGCGGCCCTGACGCGCGTGATGTCGATCATGCCCACCGGCCGAGGCGGCGCTTCGCTCGTGAACGGCATGCGGCTGCGGACATCGCCATAATAGTCCGATCCGCCCATCCCGAATCCACCGGCGACGACGGGTCCCTCCAGGCCGGCCTCCCCGGCGGTGGCGCCGGTGACGATGAGGGCAAGGAATGTGGCGGCAAGGAAGGGGCGCATGGCCGCATGTGCGGCCTGCGCTGCGGCAGCTTTGCGACAGCGGAGGTCACGATTCCGTGCGGGCCGCCCGACAACCCGGGACGCCTAATTGTCGACGCGTCCATACCGGGTGGGATGCGGGTGCGACTTCTGCCAGCCGGTCCGGCCCTGCAGCAAACCGACCTCCAGAAAATGGACCAGCGGATTGACGTCGGCCGCGCGGACATCCGGGTTGGCGTTGAGATAGCCGTCGGTGCTGAATTGCCCGCTCGGGTCCCGGCCTTCCCGCCATCCGAAATCCAGGTAATGACGCGTCGGCCCAAGGGGATATCGGGACGTGTCGGGGTACCAATTCCGGTAATAATCCGCGTCAAAACCGGGAAGGGAACATTCCAAATATCGCTCAGGTCTGCAGTGGCCGCGGATATGGGCTTCGATCTGTAGGGCGATCGCCCCGTAGTCCCGTAGCCGCACCCCATCGATGAACGCGTCGTCCTCGGACAAGCCGAACCGGGCGCCGCGCAACGACGTGAACGGATCGCAGAACGACACGCCCCGGTACTCGCTGACAGCGCGCAGGAGCTCCGAATAGACCTCGACCGTCTCGGGATCGCGTTCCGACGCCATCGACACCGGTGTCGGGGGCAACGCCGTCACGTACGGATCGAGCGTCCACGTCTGGAGGCGCTCGACGATGCGGACCGCTTGGCGAAAGAACTCATCGGTCGCCGCCTTCGACAGCGCCGATCGATGGCGGATGTCGTTCGTTCCGATGATCAGCACTGCGAGGGAGCCCGGCAAGGGCTGCCTCAACAGATCGAGAGCGCGGTTGTAGGAGCGGACCGTCGCCCCGGCGATGCCCGCATTGAGGACGGTGCGGGGTGCCAGAACGCGCGGCAGATGGGACGCATGCGAGTCACCCGCCAGGATGATGCATCCGCTGGGCGCGGCGTCGAACGCAGCTTGGATGTGGCCGATATTGTGACGTCGAAGGGCAGCGCTGCGAAATGCTCTCACGGCCCCTGACAAGCGCATCCAATCCAGACCACGATCCCCGCGTCGCGCATCGTAGGGGGTTCAATTTTCGTAAGTCCAGTCCTTCTTCGGCGCGTCACCACCTTTCGCTCCCTACCGCCGTCTCTCGGCCCGGGGCGTTCGCGGTGGGCGGATGATAAACGGTCGCAGTCGAGGGAACCGTATTCACCATCGGGCAGTTGTGGGCTTCGCTCCGTACGTGCCATGCACCGATCCCCGCCGGCGGAGTCGACCGCCACGATTCTTTTTCCTGCCCTCGCCTTTGTCGGATCATATGGTTCGCGGCTACTTATCGTTCACGCCCTTCAAGCTCCGAGATCTTCATCCGCTGCCGGTGAGGCGCCGGCATGTCTTCTTCATCCACGGATTCGACGCCCGCAGCGGCGTCCGCTTTCCCACGTTCTTCAAACGGGAGCTCGCCCGTCACACGACCCGCTTCGGTCTGATGCCCCGCGCCGTCTCGGAAATCCGGATCAGCGCCGATGGGCTGAGCCGGATCTGGGCGGTCAGCGCGCCGGCGGACGGCGAGGGCGCCGCGGTCCGGATTCAGACACTGATCTGGAGTGATATCATCCGGTCGGATCTGGAACGGTCCCTGTCGCGGAAGCTGGCGCTGCTCGCGCGCAGCGTCTTGGCGGGGATCGTGCAGGGACTGATCTTCAAGACATCCCGTTTCGGGCTGCCCTACACCCTTCTGACGGCGTTTCCCTTTTTCGTCGTGTTCATAGCCCCGATCCTGCTGATCGCGGCCGGCCTCGCGATCTACGCGGCGGTCAGTCGGTTTCCGATCGCGGAACCCGCATGGGCGGCTCTGCCGCTCGCCCTGGCCGCGCTGGCGGGTCTGTCCTTCGTCAGGAGGGCGCTCGGGCGGCTGTTCTTCTGGCACATCCTGAGCATCTGCATCTTCTTCTGGCAACATGCGAACGGTCGACGACCGGACTACGAGGCGCGTGTCGCGGCCTTCGCGGAACAGATCCTGACCGAGATGGCCCACTGGCGCGCTCACCCCGCGGACGCCCCCGACGAGGTCATGATCATCGGACATTCCCTCGGCGCCACCATGGCGGTCGAGGTCGCGGCACGGGTCCTCACGCGGCTCGGCGCCGACATTCAGGCGCATCCCAAAGTAGCGCTGGTCACGCTGGGCTCCGGGATGCCGTTCGTCGCGCTGCAGCGCCAAGCCGGCCGGATCCGGAACGACATTGCGACACTGGTCTACAGCCGGCACATCGTCTGGTGCGATTATCAGGCGCCGCAGGACTGGCTCAACTGCTACGGATTTAATCCAATCTTCGATATCGGCCTCAAGAGGCCGGCGTTTCTCGCCTACAATCCGATCATCCGGTCCGCGGGAGTCAAGGACAGGATCCCCGAGGCCGATTACAAGCGCCTACGGCTCAAGCCATTCCACATGCATTTTCAATTTCTGAAAGCGAATTTCCGCCCCGGAGAGTACGATTTCTTCGAGATGGTCCTGGGCCGTCAATCGCTGCTCGATCGCGCCCTTCGCCCGCTCTGCCGCCGCGCGGCAGCGCCGCCGCACGGCGGGTGAATATCGGTCACGGTTGAGCATTGGCCCACGTCGTCCGAGATCGAGCGCCGGTGGTATGGACGCCGGAATCGAGGATTGAGCCACCGTGAAGCCTGATTTCGACACCCTGACCGGCGCCCTCGTCGTCTTGATGTTGGCGATGGTGGGACTCACAGCCCGCTGCCATGCGGGATGGAAGGGTCCGGAAGCCCAAGCTCTGTTCATGAACGAGGCGAACCCGGCGGGTTACAACTATGCCCCCAGCGTCATAACGGAGGACGGCACCACCGATTTCTGGTGGTGCGGACAGGGCAAGACCGATGTGATCTTCCATCGCTCCTACAGCCCGCAGACAGGCTTCTCCCCGGCACAGCCCGTATTCCGACCGACGTCCGGCTCCTGGAACCGCCAGTATGTCTGCGACCCCAGCGTCATCCGCGGCCGTTTCGTCAACCCAGCAGACGGGCGGCCCTACGTCTACGCGATGTATTATTCCGGCGCGGACAACCTGCCCGGCAACAACAATCAGACGGGCCTCGCCTTCTCGAACGACAAGGTGACGTGGGTCGATTATCCGGAACCGGTCATCGCGCCGATCAATCCGGTGGTCGCACAGGGTAATTACGGCACCGGGCAGCCGGCGACCTTCGCGGATGGTCGGTCCGGCCTGTTCGTCTTCACCACCGACCTCACCGGACCGCAGGGTGTTCCAGGCTTCGGCGATCTCTACGTCCGCCACACATCGGACGGCGTGCGTTTCGGGCCACCGGTGCGGATTCCGAATGTCGCGACCGATGGGACGACCATCAATCCCAATTCCGATTTCGCCTTCGATCCGGGATCGGGGGAGGTTTACGTGATCACGGGCCTTCCGGGCCGTGCGTGCCAGCAGGTCGCTTGCAAGGATCCCGGCCGGAATCCCGACCGGGAGACCTACCAGATGGGCCTGTTCAAGATGCCGTTGACGGCGCTGCTGAGCGGTGCGCCGGCAGCCTGGACGCCCCTTGGCTACCTGAATTCCGACGTGACCGGCTTCTACCTCAATCACAGTCCGGGCTTCCAGCGCGACAGCGCGGGCAGCCTCGCCCGGTTCCTGCCGGACATCACCGTCTACTTCTCGGGGGGCGACCCGTATCCGGGCACTTGGCGGATTGCCGCCGCCAGCACTGTGCGCGGCGCCGATCGCCCTGCGCTCCAACGCGCCGTTGGACCGGGTGGGCATTGGGTCACGACCGGCTTTATCGGTCCGGGCTACACGATCGAGCGGAGTGTCGGCAGGGTGCTATCGCTTCCCGCACCCGGGACGGCACGGCTGATGAGCTGCGTCGCCGGACAGGATCACTTCCTGAGCCTGGACCTCGGGTGCGAGGGCCATACCCCCCTCGGGCAGACCGGCTACATCTACGAAGCGCGCAGGCCGGGCACCCACCCGATCTTCCGGTGCAATGCCGGGGGCCACGACCATTTCGTGTCAACCGACGCGGGCTGCGAGGGACATGTAACCGAAAGTCTGCTCGGCTACGGGCTCGACTGATCCCGGATCGGCCACGCCGTATCGGCGGGGGCGCGCAAGTGTCGGGCCTGCATCGTTGATGGCCCCGTCCCGTCATGGTCCACGCACGACAGGACTTCCTGACGCGGCACCCCTTTTACCGAGCAAGCAGCGCGTGCCCAAAAATATCCGCGCAGTTAATCCAGACTTAACCTTAATCGGTATGCTTAGGGATCCCCGAGAATCGGGTTGCTCCGGTTGGAAAGATAGCGATCCATGTCCTCCATCACCCTGTCGGCCGCCACGCGTCAGAACCTGCTCTCGCTGCAGGATACCGCCACCCTCATGGCGACCACGCAGAACCGCCTCGCCACCGGTAAGACGGTCAACTCCGCCCTCGACAACCCGACCAACTTCTTCACATCCCAGGCCCTCGACGGGCGCTCGTCGAGCCTGAACTCCCTGCTCGACGGCAT
>NZ_JBFUGA010000188.1:0-5232 GCF_056403155.1 Methylobacterium sp. P3_A11 | reverse complement strand
GGCCGGGGCGTGAGCAGCGCGGCGGCGAGGGCGGCCAGCGCGAGGATCGGCCCGTCCGGGCCGGACGCGGCCGCGAGGGATGCAGGCAGGCAGAGGAGCGCGAACAGGGCGGCCCGGCCCCGGACGGCCAGGGCCAGGGCGGCCAGGCCCAGGGTCATGAAGGCGGCGCCATCGGCGAGCCGGCAGAGGCGCCCGGCACCCGCGGCGTCGAGGCCCAAGGCCGCGCCGGCCCGCAGCCCGAGGGCGCCGGGGATCCCGAGGGCGCCGGGGATCCCCTGGCSGGCCGCCTCGGGGGACGCGGTCAGCGCCAGCGCGAGGCAGGCCGGCAGGCCGAGGCCCAGGAAGGCGAGACACCAGAACCGGGCGCCTCCGGCGACGGGCGGGCTCACGGCCGCGCGCGGCCGAGGGGCCGGGCACCGTCCGGAGGGGGCGTGGCGGCGGTGGGCATCCCGTGCGGCATCGCGGCCTCCGGATCGGTGCGGTCGGGCTGCGCCCCGCGGCAGGGTCGCAGGGCGCGGGGATGGCCTACCGGATCAGCCGCCCGTCCGCACGCGCGAAGCGCCCCGCAGGCCGGGCACCAGGTCCGGCAGCGCCGCCGCCAGCAGGGCGGCCGCCCGCAGGACCTCCGCGGCCTCCCGGGGCGACCGGCGGGCGAGCGCCAGGGCGATCCGCAGGGGCACCTGCGCGCAGAAGCTCGCCGCCGTCAGCGCCAGGGCCGCGGCGGCGCCGTGATGCTTGCCGGCGTAGAGGATCTGGCTGCGCAGGAAGTAGAACAGCCGTCGCGCCCGCACCTGCCGGGTCGTGCCCTGGCCGAGATGGCGGGCGACGGCCCCGGCGACGTGCCGCACGGAAAAGCCCGCCGCCCGGGCGCGGGCGCAGAGGTCGACATCCTCCCAGTAGACGAAGAACCGCGGGTCGAACCCGCCCAGCCGGGCGAACAGGTCGCGGCGGATCATCAGGAAGGCGCCCATCACCTGGTCGACGGCGCGGTCCTCCCCGTGGTCCCATTCGAGGAGGAAGTGCGGCCGCACGAGGCCCAGCCGGTCCAGCGCCAGGGCGCGGCCGAGGAGGCCGAGGGCGGACGGAGCCCGGGCGCAGGAGCGCGCGGTGCGCCCGTCGGGATCGACGAGCCGGGCGCCGACGATCCCGGTCCGGGACTCGGCCGTCAGCGCGGCCCGGGCGAGGCCGAGGGCATCGGGCTCCACTTGCGTGTCCGGATTGAGGAACAGGATCGCGGGGGCGTCGCCCGCGGCGGCGCCCTGGTCGCAGGCCCGGCCGAAACCGAGATTCGCATCGTTCCGGATCAGCCGGAGCGGGCGGGGCAGGGCGGGCAGATTTTCGGTGGAGCCGTCCGTCGACGCGTTGTCCACCACGGTGACCTGCACGGACCCGGCGTCCCAGGCCGCCGCGAGGCTCGCGAGGCACGTGCGCAGCAGGGCGCCGCCGTTCCAGTTGACGATCACCACGTCGAGGGCAGGGCGGTCGGTCACGGCCGAGGCTCGGGGAGGGTCTTGGCAGGGTACGGGGCATGGTCCTGAGGAAGATCCTGGGGCGGCCCGAGGCGTCCGAGGGCGCCGTCGCGGGCGGCCGCGAGGAGCCGCAGCAGCACGGCGGGCCGAAAGCCCGAATCCGCCCAGTACAGCCCGGCCTGGAGCGGCAGGTAGGCGGCCTGGGCGAGCTTCCAGCGGAGCGGCACGTGCGGCAGGCGCCACGCGTAGACCGCGTTGCGCAGGTAGGTCGCCATGCGGAACAGGGGCTGGCGCGGCATCGAGACCCCGAACGCCCGGATCACCCCGCCGCCGACCCGGTGGGGAATCGCGACGGCGCGGGCGCGATAGCAGCCGTAGCCGAGGCTCCAGGCGCGAAAGCACCATTCGAGCTCGACCCCGTCGATGAAGAAGTCGCCACGGAACGGCCCGATCCGCGCGAAGGCGTCGAGGTCGACGAGGGAGCCCGACGTCGCCAGGAACTGCACCGGGGCGAGGCCGTCCCGCCCGGGCGCGCCGGGACGGGGCGGGTAGGCGGGCGCCTTGTGGCCGGGGGCCGGCGCCGGGGCAGGACCCACCACCGCCGCCGGGATCCCGGCCGCCCGCAGCCGATCGAGCGCCCCCCGCAGCGCGTTGGCGAGATCCCGGGGCGGCTCGGCATCCTGGTCGAGGAGCAGGAGGGTCTCGGCGCCGGCGGCGCGGGCGGCCCCGGCGATCCGGTTGAGCGCCTCCGCGATGCCGAGGTTCCGCCCCTCCGACAGCAGGGTCACGCCGGCCCCGGCGAGGCGCTCCACCGCCCCGGCCGGGAGGCCGCCATTGTCGAAGGCGATCACCGCGGACGACCCTGCCGCTGCCAGGGCACGGACGCGCTCCACCTGATCCGGTCCCGGCCGGAACAGGGTCACCCCGATGGCGATGCGGCTCGACCGCGGGTCAGGCACCGGCCGTCCCCCGGGGGCGGTCGCGATCCCGGCCCCTCACGCCCGCTCCACCGCGGCGGTCGCTGCCTCCAGGGCGGCCGTGATGGCGGCGGCCTGCTCGGGGCCGAGCGGGCCGCGGGCGAGCCGCATCTGCAGGGCGAGCCTCAGCCCGTCCTGGGCGCGCGCCACCGAGGGCGGCGGGCCTTCGCCGCGGGCGGCCTCGGCCTGTGCCATGCGGGCGAGGATCGCCTCCAGGGTCGGGCGGTTGCCGTCCAGGACGGCCTGCCCCTCCGGGGTGATCGTGTGCAGCCGCTTGGTGCCCTCCCCGGGGGCCACCGTCACGTGCGCGAGTTCCTCCAGGTGCGTGAGCGTCGGGTAGACCGTGCCGGGGCTCGGGCTGTAGGCGCCGCCGGCCCGCTCCTCGATGGCCTTGATGATCTCGTAGCCATGCCGGGGCTTCTCGGCGATGAGGTGGAGGATGACGAGGCGCAGGTCGCCGTGGGCGAAGAAGCGCGCGGGATCGCCCCGGCCGCCGCGACCGACCATCCGGCGCTCGCCCGGCCCGCGGCCGTGGGGACCGTGGCGCCCGTGAGGACCGCCCCCCGGCGGGCCGCGATGCGCCCGGAATCGGACGGCGTCGAAGGGACCAGCGCGGACGAGGCCCGGAGGATCGGGATACATGCGGGCGATCCAGTTTCGATATGACTGAAATTCAGATATATCGAAACTGGATCGCCCGCAAGGGACCGGGCGAGGGCGGCACGCCCACCCCGGAACCGATGCGGGCGCCCGGGGCGGGGATCGCCCGCGCAGCCCACGGTTTACGGACCCCGCCGGTTCCGTTAGTGCGACGGGCCATCAGAGTCATGCCCCCCTCGCGCCGCCTTGCGCTCCGACGCCGTCCGCCCGCTGCCGCCCATGAACCGATCCGCGACCCGCGCCTCGACCGCGCCTGCCCCGACGGCGCTCGACCGCGTCCTTGCCCCGTGACGGCACGCGGCGAACGCGCCTTGGCCGAGCCCTGAGATGCGCCGCGGCCCCCACGGCATCGGCCGGGCCTCGACCCTGACGCGGATCACCCGGCGTCTCGGCCGGCTGCGCGATCCCCTGGCCAGGCCGGCGGCCCTGCATCGCTTCTGGGCCGGCGCGGACGCGGCGAATGGCGCCGATCTGGAAGTACGCCTGGTCGCCGCGCTGGCCCCGCATGTCGACGCGGCGTTCTACGCGAGTTGGTACGGCATCACGGCCGACCCGGTGCGCGACTACCTCGTCCACGGCTGGCGCGAGGGCCGGGATCCGCGGCCCGACTTCTCCTCGGCCGACTACCTCGCCGCCCATCCCCACCTCACGCGCGCGGGCATCAACCCGCTCCTGCACGCCCTCGCCCGCCGGCGGGGCAAAGCAGGGCACGGCGAGACCGGGCAGGGCCGGGCGCTGCCGCCCCCCGACACGGCCGCGGCCGAGCGCCTCGCCCGCCGCCTCGTGGACGGCGCCTTCTACCGCGCGAACAATCCCGACATCGCCGCCGCCGGCGTCGACCCGGCCGACCACTACATGGCCTCCGGCTGGCGCGAGGGCCGCGAGCCGGCCCCGCARTTCGACACCCTGGCCTACTGCCTGACCCRCGGGATCACCTACGCCACCCGGAACCCGCTGGTGCACTACGTCCTGCACGGCGGACGCGCCCGGCCGGACCCGGMCGCSGCSCTCGCCCTGCGGRTSGMGACGCTCGCCCCCTACTTCGACGCCGCCCACTACCGGCRGCRCCTGCCCGGSCCSCARGCSGAGGCGCTGGCCGGCGCCTCGGACGACGCGCTGCTGCGCCACTACGTGGCGGAGGGCTGGCGGGCGCGGGTCAGCCCGCGGCCCGACTTCGACCCGGCGGGCTTCGTGCAGGCCCGCGCCGGCAGCCGGGCGRTCACGGACGATCCGTTCTTCCGCGTCGTGGCCGAGGCGCGGCTGACGGGCGCCGAACCGTTCGCCGGGCCGCACCGGCTGAACCTGCCGGCGGTGGACGCGGCCTGGTACCGGGCGACCTACCCGGACGTGGGCGGGCGGGAGCCGTACCTGCACTTCGCCGAGGCGGGCTGGCGGGAGCTGCGCGATCCGGGWCCSGGGCGCTCGACCCTGGCGGCGCTGCTCGGCGTCTGCGGCCTGCGSCCGGCGCGGGCGCCYGTSGAGGACACCGGCTGGCTGGGCGCGATCGGGCGCGAGACCGCGACGCGGGCGAGGCTGCTGGATCTGCAGGCGCGGCTGGTGGCCGGGCATTTCGACCATGCCTTCTACCGGGCGCGCTACGGTCTGTCCGAGGCGGACGACGCGGTGCGCGACTATTGCGACACCGGCTGGCGGAAGGGCCGCAACCCCAGACCCGACTTCAACGGTTGGGCCTACCGCGCGCACCATCCCTACGTGGAGGCGACAGACATCGCCCCCTTCGCCCATCACGTGGCCCGGGCTCTTCTGCGCGGCGGCGACCTCACGGGCGACGCGTTCGATCCCCACTACGGCGCGCCGCCGGCCGAAGAGGACGCGGAACTGTTCGAGCAGGGCCGCCTGATCGAGCCGTTCTTCGACGCGCCCTGGTACCTCAAGCGCTACCCGGATACCCGCGGCTTCGAGAACGGGCCGGCAATCCACTTCCTTTCCCATGGCCAGGAGGAGGACCGCGATCCGAGCAAGACCTTCTCGACCCGATTCTACCGCCGGGCCTACGGCCATCTCCTGGGTCTGGGGGAGTCGCCATTCCTGCACTACGTGCGCACGGGCCGGGCCGCCGGGCTGATGGCCGCCCCCGAGGATCTCGGCACCTATCCGCCGATGGA
>NZ_JBFUGA010000187.1:0-5238 GCF_056403155.1 Methylobacterium sp. P3_A11 | reverse complement strand
GCGTCGGCGAGCCGACCCTGGGCCTGCGCCTCGGCCTGGGCGCGGCCCTCCTGCTGGCCGCGGGCATGCGCCTCCGCCTCGGCCCGGGCGGCGGCGTCGGCGGCGCGCTGCGCTTCCGCGCTCGGGCGGGCGCTGCGGAAGTCGGTCTCGAACAGGAACGGCTTGGCGCTCCGGGCGGCCTGGGCGCTCAATAGACCAGCTCCTCCTCGGCGCTATTCTTGGCGATCATGATCTCGCCTTTCTCGGCGAGGTCCTTGGCGATCTCGGTCATCTTCGCCTGCGCCTCGTCGACCTCCTTCAGGCGGACCGGCCCGAGCGAGGCCATCTCGTCCGTGAGGTTCTTGGCGGCGCGGGTCGACATCTGCTTCATGAAGAAGCCGCGGGTCGGCTCGTTGGCGCCCTTCAAGGCCCGGCACAGGGTGTCGCTGTCGATCTTGCGCATCAGGGTCTGGACGCTGCCCGGATCGAGCTTCAGCAGGTCCTCGAAGGTGAACATCAGCTCGCGGATGCGCTTGGCCGAGCCGCGGTTCGCCTGATCGAGTGCGGCGAGGAAGCGGCCTTCGGTCTGCCGGTCGAAGGCGTTGAACACGTCGGCCATCATCTCGTGGGCGTCGCGGCGCTGCGTCTGCGCGATGGTGGAGACGAATTCGACCCGCAGGGTCTCCTCGATGTGGCGCAGGGCCTCCTTCTGGACCGTCTCCATGCGCAGCATCCGGTTGAGGCAGTCGATGGCGAAGTCCTCGGGCAGGATGGTGAGCACCTTGGCGGCGTAGTCGGCCCGCACCCGCGAGAGCACCACCGCAACCGTCTGCGGGTACTCGTTGCGCAGGAACGAGGCGAGGATCTCGGGGTCGACCTGGGCGATCGAGGCCCAGACGCGCTTGCCGGACGCACCCTTGATCTCCGCCATGATCAGCGAGACCTGGTCGCTCGGGAAGATCTTCAGGAGCAGCGCCTCGGTGCGCTCGAAGTTCGACGAGATGCCGCCGCTGTTGCCGAGCTTCGTCACGAACTCGATGATCAGCCTCTCCACGGTCTGCGCCTCCAGCGTGCCGAGCTGGACCATCGCGTGGCTGACCTTCTTGATCTCCTCCTCTTCCAGCATCTGCCAGATCGGCGCGCCTTCCTCCTCGCCGAGCATCAGGAGGAGCGCGGCGGCGCGCTGCGGCCCGGGCATCGACGAGAGGGATTCGCCGCCCGCACCCGCGAGGGTGTTCACCAGTCCTGCCGCCATACCTGCTGCCATCGGCCGATCCTCGACGCCCTACGCTTCACTCTTCCTGGATCCAGGTGCGCAGCACCTCGACCGTCTCGGCAGGGCTCGCCCGAACCATGTCGACCACCCGCTGGACCGTCTCGGCCTGGACCTGGCCGTTGATCTTGGCGAACTCCATCAGCCGCGCGGTCGGGTTGTCGCGGTCCATGACCGAAATCGCCCCGCCCGGCCCGGCAATGATGGCGGCGTCGCCGGGCAGGCCCATCCCGGGGCCGGCCAGCGACGGTGCGTCCGCGACCGGGGCGAGCACCTGCCGCACGAGCGGGCGCACGACCGTCAGCAGGACGATGAGGGTGAGCAGCGCCAGGACGGCGAGTTCGGCCATGCGCAGGACATCGTCCTTGGTGGGCGCGAGCAGTGACTGGAGCAGCGTGGGCTCGGTGAATTGCGGCACGCTCGGCGCTTCGGCGAAACGCAGGTTCACCACCTCGATCTGGTCGCCCCGGGCCTTGTCGAATCCGACCGCCCCGCGGACCAGGGCCGTGATCCGCTCGATCTCGGCGGGCGAGCGCGGGCTGTAGGCTTGCTTGCCGTCGGGCGCGGTGGCGTACACCCCGTCGAGCACCACGGCGACCGACAGGCGCTTGATCCGGCCGCCCTCGGCGACCTCGGTCTTGGTCACCCGGGAGATCTCGTAGTTCGTGGTCTCCTCGTTCTTGTTCGTCGCGTCCTTCGGGGCAGGCGCCTTGTCGGCGCCACTGGCGCCCGGCAGCTCGTTGCCGACGCTGACCTGGCCGTCGGCATTGCCGGTGAGCGCCGATTCGGTGCGGGTCTGGGCGGAGCGCACCACGCGGCTCTCGGGGTCGAAGGTCTCGGAGCGGCTCTCGACCCGGTTGAGGTCGAGTTCGGCGTTGACCTGGACCCGCGCCCGGCCGGGGCCGACGATGCCGGCGACCACGTCCTCGATCTGGCCGCGCAGGCGCCGCTCCAGGGTGATCTGCCGATCCTCGAAACCGGTGGCGATATCGGCGCTGGCATCGCGGGCGCCGTCCGCCAGCAGCCGGCCGCGCTCGTCGACGATAGAAACGCGCTCGGGCTTGAGGCCTTCCACGGCGGAGGCCGCCAGGTGGCGGATCGCCCGAACCTGCCCGGCGTCGAGGTCGCCCATCAGCTTCAGCACGATCGCCGCGCTCGGGCTCTCGCGGTCACGCTCGAACAGCCGGCGCTCCGGTAGGACGAGGTGGACCCGCGCCGCCTGGACCCGGCCGATCGCCCGGATCGAGCGGGCGAGTTCGCCTTCCAGGGCGCGCAGGTGGTTCACGTTCTGGACGAAGTTGGTGGACGAGAACGCATCGCCCTTGTCGAAGATCTCGTAGCCGACGCCGCCCTGGGTCGGCAGGCCCTTGCCGGCGAGGTCCATGCGCAGCTTGGCGAGGTCGGGCCGCGGCGCCAGGATCGTCTGCCCGGCGTCGCCCCGGGTCTCGTAGCGGATACCGCGACTGTCGAGTTCCCGGACCACGGCCGCCGAATCCTGTATCGACATGTCGGAGAACAGCACCCCCATGTCGGGGCGCGAGACGCGCAGGATGATGAAGGCGAAGAAGCCGATGAGCGTCAGCGTCACCGCCGCCATGGCGGCGATTCGGGCCGGTCCGAACTTCGTGACGAGATCGAGGACCGGCTTCACGGGCGGATTCGCTGCACTCTAACGCTGGCGGACCCCGGCGGCCCGCTCGGCAGAAATTGCCCAGGTCGTGGTTAGCGGGGCGTTAATGCCCGGCCGCATCGCGGACCGTGAGCGGGTTCGGAACATCGAAAAGCCGCGCCCGGGCGATTCCGGACGCGGCTTCGGCAGGTTTCGGGATCGGCCGGCGGGGACGGGGAGAGCCCATGCCCGCGGCCGCAGTCTCAGTGCCGGTAGTGCTGAATCCGCGTCGTCCGCAGGCCGGCGAGGCCGTGCTGGTCGATGGAGAACTGCCAGCTCAGGAATTCCTCAGTGGTCAGCGTGTACCGCTTGCACGCCTCCTCAAGGCTGAGGAGGCCGCCGCGCACCGCGGCCACGACCTCGGCCTTGCGCCGGATCACCCAGCGACGGGTGCTCGGGGGCGGAAGGTCCGCGATCGTCAGGGGGCTGCCGTCGGGCCCGATCACGTACTTCACTCTCGGGCGGCTCGGTTCGGTCATGATACGCTCTACACTCGACTGACCTGTCGAGCATTGAAGGTACTTGCGCCCGCTTAAGAGATGTTGAAGCGAGTCACTCGGATGTGATTCGTTAAGTGCCACTTGTGGACAACCCGATGGTCTGCACGCTGGACAGCGGCACTTTCTGCGAGCCGATCATGAGCACCGGCGTCGTTCCGCTGAGATCGACCTCGTCAACGGTGCCGGTCAGGCTCGTATCGACCGAGACGTTGGCGCCCGTGGCGTCGGTCGCCGAGACCTTGATCGTGTAGTTGCCGTTCGCCGCGCTGAGGCCCGCCGAGGTCTTGCCGTTCCACGTGTAGGTCTGGTTGCCGGCTGTCAGCGCGGTGGTCTGCGTCGCGACGACGTTGTTCTTCGAATCCAGGATGGTGATCACCGCCTTCGAGGCGGCCCGGGCCGGTGTGAGCGACCAGGAGGCCGCGCCGTTGGACAGCTGCGAGGCGCTACCGTCCGCCGTCACGGTCTTGCCGATGTAGCTCGTGGCCGATGCCGAACTCGCCGATTGGGACGCGCTCAGGATGCTGTCGAGGCGGTCGTTGGATTTGAGCTGCTGCTCGACGCCCGCGAACTGGACCAGCTGCTGCGTGAACTGGTTGGTGTCCATCGGGTCGAGGGGGTTCTGGTTCTTGAGCTGCGTGGTGAGCAGCGTCAGGAACTGGGTGAAGTTGCCCGCGATCTCGGTCGCGTTGCCGCTGCTGCCCGACGCGCCCGTCTTGGACGTCGTGCTGGTCAGGCTGGATATGCCGCTCGTCATATGGGTCTCTCCCGTGCCGCGTCGGGGCTCAGGGCCTGGACGGGTGATGTCTCGGTGTCGGTCCGCGCCGCTCGTGCCGCGCGCCGCCTAGTCCTTAGACGCAGTCACTTGGTTCCTGCGCATGAGCCCTAGGCCTTTGTTGAGGCATCGGTTTTTCCAAACTTCGCTGACTCCCTCGTTTGGACCGATGCGTTAGATTCTCATGTCGACGCCGCCGTAGCCGCGCAGGAAGCGGGTCGGGGCGACCTCCTGCGAGGCTTCCGCCTGATCCCGGGTCCAACTCGACCCGCTGCGGGGGGCATCACCCTGCTGGCCGTCGCCTCCGCCGCTCCGGGCGTCGCCGTCGCCGCGCAGCGACAGGTTGAGGCCGCCGCCCGAGGTATCCAGGCCGGCCTGGGACAGGGCCTGCTGCAGCTGGCCGGCGTCGCGCTGGAGCAGCGCGAGGGTCTCGGGGCGGTCGACCACGAGGTGGGTCATCACCCGGCCATGCGCCTTGTCGATCTCCAGTTTGACGTCGATGCGCCCGAGTTCGGCCGGATCGAGCCGGATCTGGAATTCGTTGGATCCCCGCAGGGATCGCAGCCCGATGGTCATCGGGACCTGACCGAGGGGAATGGGCGGATCGGCCTGGACGGGGGACGCGGGCTGGGCCGGGGCGGCCGTGCCCTGCGCGGCGTTCGTGGCGCCGGCTGCCGGGCTGGCGGCAGCGGTCGGCGCCGGACCGCCCTGGGCCGCGGGGAGTGTGCCCTGCGGCGGGTTCGCGCCCTGGCCCGCATCGGCCAGGGCGGTGAGGAAGTCCGGTCCAACGGTTCCGGGCGCCGCGGCCGCGGGGTCGCCGGTTCCGGCCGTCAGGCCGTCCGCGGAGGCGCTGCCCTTGATGGCGCTGCCCGTGCCGGTTCCGGCCGGTGAGTCCGCGGCCGCGGACGCACCCGAGGCGATCCCCGCGATGCCCGATACTGCTCTGCCCGAACGGGGACCGGCTGGAGCCACCGTGCCCGGCAGGGTCGTCGCCCCCGCGGCTCCGGGGATCGCGCCGGGAGGGACCGCGGCACCGTCCTTCGCC
>NZ_JBFUGA010000186.1:0-5273 GCF_056403155.1 Methylobacterium sp. P3_A11 | reverse complement strand
CTGTGCGGCCCGCCACCAAGGACCAAGATCCTCCGGAATGGCCCGCCATTTCGCCCCGTTCTGATGCCGCCAGAGAATGGCCGAGAGTGTGCGTTGCAGGTCCTGCGGTGGCGTCTTGGCCTTCGGACGGCACGCCTCGACCAGCGGCTCCAGCTCAGACCATTGCGCGTCGCTCAGCATCATCCCTCCTGCCTTGGAGAGACGAAAACGCAAGCCCCGCCAGTCCGTTCAGGCGACGACAGGCCCTAGAACCAAATGCGCAAGCCAAGTAACGCCGCGTAACGCCGCGCCTCGCGCGTGGCGGTTCAACTGGACCGGGCGAGATGGAGGCGTAGGCGCGGGCCGAGCTTGAAGGGGAATGCTCGGCCCGCATGCCGTTCGGCTTCGTACCCCCCGAAGCCGTAGCGACTGCACAGGATTACTGCATGCCGATGGCGGCCACCATCGGTAGCCGTCGTCGCAGGCTTGTTAGCCCTTCCTCAACCATCCCGCGCCAGCCAAGCCCGTGACGTCATCACGAACGACCGTTCGTGCGTTGGTCACTTGGGGCACGGAGCGCGGGAAGCCCATGAACATCGCCGTTTGCCCCCGCTGCGGCCTCACGGATTTCGGGACGGACAAGCATGGGGCTGCCGATACCGGGATCTGGGCCGAGGAGTTCGTGCGCCTGGGCGAGCACGTGCATGAGCGGCGGCACCTGAAGGATCTGCGGACCCATACCTGCCCGCACTGGGCAAAAGCCATGCAGGACGCTGCAGTGGCCCAGGAGAGGACCTGGTGAGCGCCGGCGCGTTCGTCTCCTACCTGCGGGTCTCCACGGCGCGGCAGGGACGCTCAGGGCTCGGCCTTGAGGCCCAGCGCCGGGCGGTGGCCGACTTCCTGGCCGGCGGATCCTGGCGGCACGTGGCCGAGCTCGTGGAGGTCGAAAGCGGGGCGCGTGATACGCGTCCCCGCCTTTCCGAGGCCATGGCGCTCTGCCGGGTGCATGGGGCCACGCTGGTGATTGCCAAGCTCGATCGGCTGTCCCGTGATGCCGCCTTTCTGCTGAACCTGCAGAAGGCCGGGGTGCGCTTCGTGGCGGCCGACATGCCCGAGGCCAACGAGCTCGTGGTCGGCATCATGGCTGTGGTCGCGCAGGCCGAGCGCAAAATGATCTCGGCCCGCACCAAGGCCGCCCTGGCGGCGGCCAAGGCCCAGGGCGTGCAGCTGGGCAATCCCGGCAACCTGCGCAACCGGGATCTGGGCTCAGCCAGGGCGGCTGACGCACGGGCGCGCAGGAGCGCGGCCCGCGCTGCCGATCTCGCGCCCATCCTGGCCGAGGTGCGAGCCGGCGGGGCAGTGTCATTGCGGCAGGTGGCGGCGGCGCTGAACGCGCGCGGGATCCCGGCGGCGCGGGGCGGGGCGTGGACAGCGACCCAGGTCCGGCGGGTGCAACCACAAGGATCAAAGGCTGCTCACCCGGCGTTCTCTCCGGATCCCCGGCTCCCGACAGGAGGATTGCCATGGGTCTGACTGCCTTCGTCGTGTTCGTTGTCCCGTGGGTGCTGCTTGCGGTGTTTCTCACTCGCGCTCCGACGGTTCTCCGCCTGGGCGCCGCCCCGGCCCCATGGCGTGCTCTCCCGACACATCGAGAACTTGCCCGAGCACACCGGCGCGAGACGCACCCGCATGACACGCGCACATCGGATAGCAGCGGCTAATCGAACCGCGACCGGTATGGTCCGACCGATGCACCCCAGGGCGGGGCACTGGGCACTAGCGTGGAGCCCACCGAGCCCGACGACAAGGTTTAGCTGGCGCTTACCTGTGGGGCAGAACGAACTCAGGTTGGATCCGCTGACCCCGATGCGGGTTAGCCCTTCTATAAACTGTAGGAGACCGTCCCCATGCCACAGATGTTCGATTGGATTTTCTTCGCGATCATGATCCCGTTCCCGGCATTCCTGCTCTGGGATTTCTACCGGAACCGCGACGCGTCCAAGCGGGTCCAGCAGCTCTAGCTTCCCGATGCTGAGGAGCGAGCTGTGACCTGATGGGGCTCGTTGAAGCCAACTAAGCGCGACTGCGCCGGCGAGGCCGCACCGATACTGACCGTCTAACAGGCCGGTGCGGCTTTTCCGGCGCTGGGCTGTAGGCCGAACACTGCGGCCATCCTCAGACGGCATGGTTAACTGCCCGTCACCGGAATGCCGCTCAGTTCACGGATCCCCGTAACACGCGGACAGCGCATGCCATCGAGCTGGTTCTTCGCCTGGTCGTGTTCTTGTCTCGTTCTACATCTCGGGCGCAGGGCGAGCGAGGTGCGGGATGGTGCGGCGGCCCGTGTTCGTCAGGGCTGAGGAAGTCCACCTCCTTGAGGAAGGCGCCCGGTGGCGTCGCACCTGCATCGAGGTGCTGACCCGGGCCAAGCCACAGGGGCCGCTCTACGTGGCCGTGTCGCGCATCGTGGGGGGCATCGATGACGTGGCCGAGGTCGTGACCGGCGACCGCACGCGGTTCCATAAGGTGAGCCCGCGGACGCCAGGGCTRGATCGGCCGCCCGTGAAGTGCCGCACCGTCGAGTAGCTTCGTCCAGACCAGCCTGCCACGAGACTTCGCGGGCGCGGCGACTTACGTGGATCGGCCCAGTGCGCACCGTGAGGGAGGATAACAAGCGCCTTCCCCGATCCAACTGGCATTCCAGCATGCTACCTCAATTCAGCTCGATGTTGATCTAGCTCAGGTGGATCTGCAGCCCGTGGATTGGCGCATCGGCGAGTAGCTACCTCTACCTGTCAATTGGCGATGTAAGCCGCCAACCCGGCCAACCCACGCAAGTAGGATTGGTCGTCGTCATTTCTTTTTGAGCCCAGCCCTGCGGCCAGCGTTTCGAGCCGGATCCGGAGTATGCCGATGCTCTTCTCGGACAGGTCGGCCGGAAGCAGAATGGTCACGTCGCCTTCATCGAGCCTTATGGTCTGTCGGGTCGCTGAAACGTAGGCCATTTGACTCTCCGTCAGGAATATTGATTTCTCTGTCTGGAGGCTAAGATCTCACGAATTATAGGCTTCGGCGGTGCTCCCGCGCACGCGCTTGAAAACTGATTACCGCCCAGACGACAAAAGAAAGCCCGCCGCGGCGAGCCGAGCGGGCTGAGTGCGATGGGTCGGGGGACCTTCATCGATAGGCAGACCCGCTTGCGGCCGAACAGTTCCCGAAGGCCTACTCGCCCGGATCACGTAGCGCCTGCCGCAGCTCAGGTAGGGCTGCGATCCGAACTGCCATGCGCCGCGCCTCAGCACGCGACATGCGATCGGAACCGGTACGTTGATGTGTCGCGTCGGCGAAGTAGATGTAGGCCACAGGGAAGCCGTTGGCATCCACGATCTGGAACGCGTCCTCTAACTCTACGGCCTGCCATGGGGGCGGGAAGTTGCGGGCGGTGACACGCTCATGCCACTGCCCTGCCGGCTGCCCGGGCGGCAGCACGCCAAGTATCCCGGTCAGCACGTACGCGGGCCAACTCGTCCTGCAGGCTACCGATCCGGGCGTGCAGCTAGCCGGCGTCGATCGGGGTCTCCACCAGCATTTTTTGGGCTCCCGCCAGCCGCTGGCGCAGTTCAGCTACCTCAAGCTCAAGGGCGAGGCGGTCGGCGTCTGGTGGCTGCTTCATCGACGACGTTGTGGCGCCTGCTCAAGTGCCAGGACGACGATTCCGATAGCGCCAAGCGTGCCGGCCAGCATCACGAGGAAGCCGGCGGTGATCATTCGGCCCCAGGCCCGCTGATGGCACCGGCTGCAGCGGCGCTCAAGGCCGCCGCGATGACCGCAACAAGGGCTACCTCGATCATCTTAAGCGTCTCCCGTCCTCGGGTACCGCGGCCAGATCGACGTTGTAGCCCTTCGCCGCCAGGGCCTCCAAGACTAGGTACCTTACCGTGACCCGGCGGTTCAGCGCCTCCTGCCGCAAGGCTGTCCACACCAGATCCGGCACCTCGAATTTGAGGGCTGTACCCTTTGCTATAGCAGCTAGGGCAAGTGGGGCTTTGGGTGCTTGGGCAGATGGGACTTCAACCGGCACAGGCTCAACCGGCGGCGCCGGCTCCTTGGCCCGCGCCTCGGGCGCGGACGAGGGCCGGGTGAAACCCAGGTCGCTGGTGGCCACGGCGAGCTGCTGGGCGTCCTCGGGCGAGATGCGGGGCCGCGGGCGCGGCGCAGGCTGGAAGGCGGGCTTCATCATGTCAGGCAGCCTGCTGCTGGACTGCCAGCACCTCGATTAGTTCGCCGAGCACGCCGGCGACCTCCTGCAGGGCTTTAGGGTCGCCATCGAGGTGCGCCGGCGTGGCACCGGTGAAGTGGATGTTCTGGTAGGCCGCGCGCTGGATGATCTCGGTACGCAGCACCGGGATGGTGGCGGCCTGCACCTCCTGGCGCGCGTGCTGGGCGACACGGCTGCTTAGCGGCGACATCTGCGTGAATACCGCCCGGGCCGGGATTGGCCGGCGCAGCATCTTCTCCGCGCGCTGCACCACCTCATAGGTGCGGAACACCTCCTGCAAATCCATGCCGGATACCTTGGAGGGGATCAGCACCAGGTCGCTTTCGGCGATCGCGTACGTGACCGCCTGTGAGGCGGCGCCCTCAAGGTCCACGAACACGAGGCTGTAGCGCGACGCCGCGTCGGAGATCTGGTCAAGCACCGTCTTCTCGTTCACGTCCACGGTGCAGTCCTCGCCAGCCCGATCGCGCCATGAGGATACGTGCCCGTTTGGATCGGCGTCGATGATGGCCACGCTGCCGCCCTGGCGCGCGTAGGCATCAGCGAGACAGATCACCAGCGTGGTCTTCCCGACGCCGCCCTTGGTCGAGCAAACGGAGATAACCGCCATTGCCCCAGCTCTCTGTTGCGCGCCTCCGCCAGCGGCCACACGAGCTGATGCCCAAAAGGTAAACGGCCCCTTAACCCGACAGCCCGATCGCCCCATAGGGCAAAAGCCCCTTTGGGTCCTTGGGCAACGGGCCGTGCGCCCCATGGCCCAACAACGCCCTAGGTGTTCAGTCCCGAGGTGAGATGGGTTGGGTCGTATCTGAACCGGCCTGGGTCGTCTGCCCAGGCTCGGCAGGTCGCTTCGTATGGCGTGAGGCCGCGTAGGGTCTTGAGCCGCCGGGCGAAGTTGTAGGCATCCAGGAAAGCGGCGAGGTGTTCCCGCAGTTGGTCGTGGCTGTCGTAGTGGTAGCGCTTGACGGTCGCGTCCTTGAGGGTCCGGTTCATGCGCTCGACCTGGCCATTGGTC
>NZ_JBFUGA010000185.1:0-5448 GCF_056403155.1 Methylobacterium sp. P3_A11 | reverse complement strand
CCGCCGGTGTTCACCCCGGTCCCGGTGTTCACCTGGACGGGCGCCTACTTCGGTATCAACGCCGGCTACGCCTTCGACGCCAGCAGCCGCTCCACCGGCAACAGCTTCGGCGTGCCGTTCCCCTACGCCGCCCCCGGCACCGTCGCCACCTTCCGCAACAGCAGCCAGGACGGCTTCTCCGGCGGTGGTCAGGTCGGCTACAACTACCAGTTCACGCCGGGCTCGGGCGTGGTGATCGGCGTCGAGGCCGATGCCCAGTACCTCGACTTCGGCCGTAACCGGAACAGCGCCTTCATCAGTGGCGCCCTGGCCCCCGGCTACTACGTCACCGACCCGCGCGGCCTCTCCAGCCTCGACTATTTCGGCACGGTGCGCGGCCGCCTCGGCTACGCCTTCGACCGCACCCTCGTGTACGGCACCGGCGGCTTCGCCTACGGCTCGGGCAGCGCCGACCGCTCGTTCGGTGGCTTCGCCGGCAACGACAGCTTCCGCACCGGCTGGGCCGCCGGCGGCGGCATCGAGTACGCCCTGCCCACCGASTCGTTCCTGAACTTCTTCCGCTCCTCGGCGGTGACGCTCAAGGTCGAAGGCCTGTACGTCAACCTCGACCGCAACACCCGCAGCCAGGGTGCGCTCGTCGTCAACGCCGCCAACAACTTCCCGGTCGTCTACAGCGGCGTCGGCCGCCGCTCCGACGAGTTCGCCGTCGTCCGCGCCGGCCTGAACTACAAGTTCGGATCCTACTAAGACCCGATCGGACCACGCCCGGCCGAAAGGCCGGGCGACGCGGTGGGCGGGGGCCGAAGGTCCCTGTCATCCGGCGAAGCCGGATTGCCGCGGGGTCGCACTTCGCATCCCCAGCCCGATCATCCTGGCCGCGAGGTCGGCACCACCCCGGGAGCGCAAGCTTCCGGGGTTTCGTCCGTTCCGGGTCTGCGCGGTCCGAGGACCGCCCCGGCCTGGGGGCGGTGCCGGCGCCGCCGTGCCTGCGCCCGCCCGACGCAGCGCGCCGGAGCGGATTGCGGCCGCCGGCTGGCGGCCGCAGGCTCTGCCGGACCCGACCGGAGGATCAGCCAAGCGCCCAGAAGAGGGGAAGGGCACCGGCCAGGAACAGCGCGGAGGAGATGAGCACGGCGGCGCGCTCGCGATGACGGAGGAGAAGGGCGTGGGGTCGGGCGAGCATGTGGGGAAGCCGGATCGACTGTGTGCGGCCATGCTGGCACCCCAACCGTGACGGATCGGGGGCAGGGCGCCTCATCCACAGGCGGTCGTCGCCCGGTGTCGCAGCCGCGCCACACTCGGCCGGCGCCGGGCGGAAGCGGTTGCGGCGGCGCGGGCCAAGGCCCCGGCGCCCGGCCGTCCTCGCACCGCCCGCCGCGCAGGGGCCGTCTCGGTTGCCGCGGGATCGATGGGAAGCCGTGGACGCGTCGTCGGTCTATGCGACCGCGGAATCCGGGCCGCCCGTCGCCACGCACCCATCCGGAGCGCGGAGCTGGTCGGCGAACCGCTCGATCGRCTGCGGCTTGCTGATCAGGTAGCCCTGCGCCTCGTCGCACGCTTCCGCGGCGAGGAAGCGCATCTGCGCGTCCGTCTCGACGCCCTCCGCCACGACGCTCATCCCCAGGCTGCGGCCGAGCCCGAGAACCGCGCGCACGATCACCGCCGCCTGCGGGCTGGCCTCGACATGGCCTACGAACGACCGGTCGATCTTGATCTTGTCGAAGGGGAACGCCTGCAGCGTCGCCAGCGACGAGTAGCCCGTCCCGAAATCGTCCATCGCGATGGCGATGCCGAAGGCTTTCAGGCGGCGCAGGATGCCCAACGCCCGGGCCATGTCGTTGATGATCAGCGTCTCGGTGATCTCGAGTTCGAGCCGGGTCGGCGCCAGGCCCGTCTCGGTCAGGATCGCCAGGACGCGCTCGGGCAGGTCAGCCTGCTCGAACTGGCGCGGCGACAGGTTGACCGCCACCTTCAGGGGACACTCCCAGCGGGCCGCCTCCCGACATGCGGCCCGCAGCACCCACTCCCCCAGCAGCAGGATCAGGCCGCTCTCCTCGGCCAACGGAATGAAGGCATTCGGCGGGATCAAGCCGCGCGTCGGATGCTCCCAGCGCACCAGCGCCTCGAACCCGAGGAGCCGGCCGGTGCCGGTGCTCACCTGCGGCTGGTAGTGCAGGATGAGTTCGTCAGCCTCGATCGCCTGACGCAGGTCCCGCTCCAGGTCGCGCCGGGCCGCTTCGGCCTCGTCCATGGTGTGCTCGAAGATCCGGTGGGTGTTCCGGCCCTCGGTCTTCGCCCGGTGGAGCGCCAGATCGGCGCGCCTGGCCAGCGTCTCGCTGTCGAGGCCGTGGGCGGGCGCTTGCGCGATGCCGACGCTCAGGCCCACCTTCAGCCATTGCTTGCCGAACGGGATCGGCGCCTGGACCGCCTCGATCAGGCGCGCGGCCAGCGTTTCCGCGTGGCAGGGATCGCCCGCATCGGCCACCAGCACGGCGAATTCGTCGCCGCCGAGGCGCGCCACCGTGTCGTCGGTCCGCAGCACCGCGCGGATGCGGTGGGCCACCGCCCGGAGCAGGAAATCGCCCGCCGCGTGGCCGAGGCTTTCGTTGACGGCCTTGAAGCGGTCGAGATCGAGACACAGCACCGCGCAGGCACCCCCGTGGAGGTGCAGGTCGGCGAGCCGGATCTCCAGCCGCTCGTAGAACAGGGCGCGGTTGGGCAGGTCGGTGAGGCCGTCGTGGCGCGACATGTGGGCGATCTGCCCCTCGGCCGACTTGCGCGCGCTGATGTCGATCTGCGTGCCGATGAACCGCAGCGCGCGTCCGTCGTCGGCGCGGGCCACGACCTTGCCGCGGGTCATCATCCAGGCCCAGGATCCGTCTTTGCGCCGCATGCGATGCTCGCACGCGAAGGTCGGCGCCCGTCCGCTCAGGTGCTCGATCAGGGCGCGCTCGGCGGCGCCCGCATCCTCCGGGTGGAGCAGAGCCCGCCACGTGTGGGCGTTGCTCGCCAGCTCGCCCGGCTCGTAGCCGAGCACGCCCCACCAGCGGTCGGAGGACCACGCCTCGCCCGTCGTGAGATCGCAATCCCACAGCCCGTCGCTGCCGGCATCCTGCGCCAGGGCGAGCCGCGTCTCACTCACCTGCAGCGTCTCTTCGGCCCGCTTGCGCGCGGTGATGTCCGTGAAGGTCCGCACCGCCCCTCCGTCGGGCAGCGGCACGGTCCGGATTTCCAGCACGGTGCCGTTCGGGCGCTCGCGCTCGTAGGTGTGGGCGCCGCGCTCCACCCCGCGATCGGCCACCCATCGCCGCAGGGCCTCGCTTGCCTTGCCGAACTCGCCCTGCGCGATCTGGTATTCCCGGACAGCCTCGAAGGTCGGGCGGGACCGCATCAGCGCAGGCGGCAGGTCGAGGAGCGCGAGGGCGCGCGCGTTGCACACCTGAACGACGCCGGCGGCGTCGATCATCATGAGGCCCTGGTCCATCGTGTCGAGGACGGTGTCGAGGCGCTTCGCCTTCTCCCGCAGCGCGACCGTCCCACTCGTCATGCCCGGGGATCCCAATCGTCCGCCCGCGCGAACAGTCTACCGGATGGTGCCCGCGCCCACCTGACGGGACACTAGCAGGGCGGAGCTTTCCGGATTCTTTCCGATGGATCAGAATTCAATTGCTGCGTGTAATTCCGTCCCTTCGCGATGCGGTCGCCTGTGCCGCGTGCGGCCGGTGCGCGGCCGGCCGTTCACGCACCCTCGTCCCGGACGAGGGCGAGAAGGTCCGCACCCTGTCCGCGCGCCGAAGGTCCGTCATGGCGCCGATCGTGCCGGTCGTGCTGGCCGGCGGCGACAGCGAGGTCCTGCGGTCCACAGCCGGCGTCGAGCGGGAGCCCGAGTAAGACGCTGACGAACCGGGTTGGCGTTGGAAATCTCCCGTCCCGCGGCATAGACCTGCGGACATCTGCGCAGCCGCGACCGTCGACGGACGCGCTGCTCTTCGGACAGGGTGAGAGAAGCGATGCGCGCAGTCCGTCTTTCCGGCCTGGTGTCGGCCGGCCTCCTTCTGAGCCTGCTGGCGGCCCAGGCCCAGAACCCGTCTCCGGACGAGCGCAGGCGCGTCCAGGCGGCGAAGCTCGCGGGGCTCGCCGGCTTCGTGAATCTCGAATGCCCAGACCTGCGTAGCGATTCCGCGCGCCTCAAGCAGACCGTCGAGGCCCTGGGCGTCGACGCCGCCAGCCTGGAGACCGGCGACCTGCACCTGATCGCCACCCGGTACATCGAAACCTATCGCAAGGACGTCGCGGCGAATTGCCGGAAGGCCGAGGAGACCTTCGGGCCGCGTGGGTCCGTCATCCCCGGCCTGATCGTGCCGCGTTAGCAGCGGCCGGGGCCGCGGGTTTCCTCACACCGGGCGCCCATCCCGCGCCAGGGCGATGTGCAGGAGGTCGGCGAGGCTGCCGGCGCCGAGCTTCTGCTTCATGCCCGAGACGACGGCCGACACGCTCCGCTCGCTCATCGACAGGCTGTCGGCGATCGCCGCGTTGGACTTGCCCACCCCGAGCAGGGACAGGACCTGAACCTCCCGCGCGGTCAGGCGGGCCAGCGGCGAGTCCAGCAGCCCGGCATTCAGCATGGCGATCCGGGTGGCGACCTCGTGCGGCAGGTAGCTGCGCCCGGCCGAGACGGCCTCGATCGCCTCGTGGAACCGCGTCACCGCCGTGTCCTTCAGGACGAAGCCGTGCGCCCCGCCCTCGATGGCGCGGGCGACGATCACCGGGTCGTCGTGCATGCTGAAAGCGAGGATCCGGGTTGCCGGCTCCAGGGCCCGCACCCGGCGGATCAGTGACAGGCCCGACAGGCCCTGGTCGCGGAAGCCGAGGTCGGTCACCACCAGCCCGGGCCGGTGGCGGTGGAAGGTGCGGTAGCCCGACACCACGTCCGCGGCCTCGTGGACCGCCCGGAGGCCGGCATCCTCCGCGAGGTGGCGGAAGCCGCGCCGCACGACCGGATGGTCGTCGACGATCAGGACCGCGTCGAGAACCCGCGGGCCGTCCCGCCCCGCCGGGCGGTCGGCCGAGGCCCGGGCGGTGCTCACGGTGTCCCCTCCAGGGCCGGGTGCGGGGCGGCGAGGCGCGCCAGCGCGGCCGCGTGATCGGCCCCCTGCATCCGGGCGTTGTAGTAGTGCTGGCACATCTCGCCGTAGAGGCTCTTTCGGCGGCCGCGCCCCGCCGCGATGCCCCCGAGACCGTCGAGGATCGCGCCGTAGCCCGCGCCGAGGCCGGCCTCGGCCAGCATCTGGCCGAGCTGGACGGTGCGGTTGGCGATCATGCGCGGATCCTCGATGAAGCCGTCGCGGGCCCCGGCCAGCGCCGTCGCCATCGCGCGCACCCGGGGATCGTCGGCCGGCAGGGCCGTCCCGGCCTCGCGGCCCGCGAGCCAGCGGGCCGGGTCGGTGC
>NZ_JBFUGA010000184.1:0-5746 GCF_056403155.1 Methylobacterium sp. P3_A11 | reverse complement strand
AACAGGGGATTGAGAGCGACCACTTCCGGGTGAAACGGGCGATGCCGCGGGTAGGCGGCTTCCGTTCGTTCCACACAACCCGGCGCACGATCTGCGGCTTGGAAGCCATGCTGTGGCTGCGCAAAGGCTTCGGCTTTACCGGCGCGTGGACCGTCCGGGAGCAGAACCGGCTGCTCGAGGTCTGCTTCGGACTTCAAAAGGTTAAGGAAATCTGAAGCCGCGGTTGAACCGGCCTCTCCTGCTACCTACCCCACGGTTTGCGACAAGCCCGGACCGCGAGCTGCCCGGTGGTGAACCGCGAGGCGAGAGCAGGCGGCATCGGTCCGGAGCAGGCCAGCCGTCGGCGGCGCTCAATGGCCACGGATCGCTCAGGAGCCCGCTGGAGGCGTTTGGGCGGGAACAGCGTCACGCGGCCGAGCGGAATGCCCACGGGCGCCACGGCCTCGCGCACTGCGCTCCTGCGGGTGTGCAGCGCCTCGGCCAAGCCCTGCGCCTCGGCATCGGTGACGGTCTCGGCGGCGTGCGCCTGCCAGATAGATCGCGACAGGCTGTCGAGTTGCGCGAGTGTCCGCGCGCCCTCGATCGCCGACCGCATGGTGGCGTGAAACATCGGTCCCGGTCCCTCACGGGCCGCGGCTAGGGTCCAGGCAAAGCCTTCCTGTTGACGGAAACAGGTTCCGTCTTGACTCCCGGGTGGGAGCTATGGCTTGTGGGGGATCGTGACATCGGCCCCACAAGGCCCCAGGTTTTCAGCAGGCCCCCGTTTGGCGACGGGGGCCTGTTGGCTTTTCAGGGTCTATCTCGCGGCGATGGTCTCTTGAATGGCGGCCACGACTCGCCGCAGCGGGTCAGGCCGTAACGCTCCATGTCGGCCGGGCGGCACGGTTAAGTCAACGTTGTGGGCGGATCGTCAGGGCTCGATCTTGCCGCGATCGTCAAGTGGCGTTCCTATGCCGGCATGATCCGGTCCGAGCTTGTCACCCGCATCGCGAAGCAGAACCCGCACCTCTACGAGAAGGACGTCGAGGCGCTCGTCCGCGCCATCTTCGACCGCATCGCCGAGGCGCTAGCGGAGGGTGACCGGGTCGAACTGCGCGGCTTCGGCTCATTCGAGGTCCGCGAGCGCGATGCGCGCGCCGCCCGCAATCCAAAGACGGGCGAAGCCGTGATGGCCGAAGCCAGGACCAAGATCCACTTCAAGCCGGGGAAGGCGATGTATGACCGGCTCAATCGGGGTGGAAGCGGACCCAAGCAGGAGGCGGAGCGGTTCCTGCGAGCTTCCTGATCACGCTCTTGTGCTCCCGCGTCGCTCCCTGCGCGTTCGAGACGTGCGGCGATGCCGAGGCGCTCTCGTGTATTCTCGCCGCCGCGAGTCAGTGGTCTGTCCAGGCAAAATTAGAAAAAATTTAAGATATATCCTCCGCTGTCTAAGCATGCGTTGAGGGCACACAGAGTTCATATCGATAATCTGATCGATTGCGCGCAAATGGATTATAGGACTTGCTTTTGCGGCACATATGCATCATCGCCGAAAACCTTGGGCAACTACAGGAGCGAAAGCCTTGAACGAGGAAGAACAAGAAGCCGGTCTCAACTTTACCGAGCTGGTCGCCGAGATCATCTCAGCCTACGTCTCGAACAACCCCGTGCCGCCGGCCGAGCTGCCGGCCCTGATCGCGAAGGTGCACGGGGCGGTTTCCGGTCTGGCCACTGCGGGTGGCTCAGGTGCCGCGGCTCCGGACGCCGAGGTCCAGAAGCCAACGCCAGCCCAGATCCGCAAGTCGGTTCGAGACGATGGCATCGTGAGCTTCCTCGACGGCAAGACCTACAAGACGCTCAAGCGCCACCTGACCAGCCACGGGTTCGACCCGCGCAGCTACCGCGAGCGCTACGGCCTGCCCGCCGACTATCCGATGGTCGCCCCGAGCTACGCCGAGCAGCGCTCACAACTCGCGCGAGCGATTGGCCTCGGTCGCCCCGGCGGTCAGGCCGAGCGTCAGAATGTCAAACGGAAAGCGTCCTGATCGCCGCGCCGACTATCGGCTTCGCCGCGTCGGACGGCCGTAGGTCTGAGCCCAGGTCAGCGTGACGACGTTGCCGGCTCGGTCCCGGGAAGGCGTCGATGCAGGTTCGGCAGGAGTTTCCTGAACCGAGCCTGCGCACTTCCGACCGGCGCGCCCGATCCAGCGAATGACCCGATCTGCAGGCGGGCAGCGCCACACCAGCCGAGCCTCACGCGCAGTCTTCGTTCGCCAGACGCAGGCGTACCCGACGGCGCGTCCTAGGATTGCCATAAGCTCAGCCTCTGCCCCTACTCGCGGTACGGGGCGCCAACGAAAGCAGTCTTTCATCGATGCTTCACGGGTTCTAGCGCGCGCAGGATACCTCCGATGCCTAGACTCGGCGTTATCCACGTATTCCAAATGCTTAGGACCGCGCCTCAAACGGGAGGACCGTTAGGACCAGGGGCATCCTGGGTAATTACCCAGGCCCTTGCGCGCCGCCGATTTCGCTGATTCCCTCGTGGGATGGGTCGAAGCGATCTTGAGCGGTTGAGCCGCGAGGAGCTGATCGAGCTGGTGTTGCGGCTGCAGCGACCAGAGAAGACCTCGCGCACCTCGTCCAAGCCGCCGGCGATGGATCGCAAAGAACAGCGTGCGCAATCCAAGCCCGGTGGTGCCAAGCCGGGGCACGAGGGCCACAGCCGGGTCCTGAGCGACGATCCGGACGCGGTGGTCGATCATCGTCCCGCGGCGTGCGCGTGTTGTGGCGGCGATCTGAACACGGCGCTGTTGGTGGAGGTCGTCAGCGTCTCTGAGCAGATCGAGCTGCCCGCGGTGGCGCCGATCGTCACAAAGCACCGCCGGCTCGCGGTCCGTTGCCCGAGTTGCGGGACACGGGTCGTCGCGCCGGTGCCGGAGGCGGCCCGCGGCACGCCGTTTGGCCCGCGGCTGCATGCGGTGGCGACGTATCTCAAGACGTTCCAGGCGCTCTCCTATGAGCGGCTGCAGGCGGCGCTCTCCGACCTGTTCGGCCTGACGCTGAGCCAGGGCGGGCTGATGAACCTGCTATGCCGCGCGCAAGCGCACTTCCGTCCCGGCCGCGCGGTTGCTGTGTCGGCGTTACGCAAGGCCATCCAGCCCGACAGCGGCGGTAAGGACGTGTTCGTCCACATCTCGGCCGTCGAGAGCGCTGGGATGCGCAACCTGATCGAGGGGCAGAAGATCTCCTACGACGTCGAGAACGACCGGCGCAGCGGCAAGGAGAGCGCCGCCAACCTGAAGAGCGCCTGATCATTCCCGTTCCGGCCTCGTCTCGTGGCCGACTGTTGATGCTCGGCTAACCGCCCTCCCCCATCCTGCATTTCGGGCCGCGTTGCGTACTTAGCCCCGCGTCGTGAGGAACGGCGCCAAGCCCCGCCAGCCCGTGATCAGATCGAGCGGCGGGGCCGAGCGGCCGACGTATGTGCCGCTACAGCCATCGCTCATCAATGTCGGTGGCGTTGCGTTCGGCCACCGGCTGTGTCTCATCGCCTTCGGCAAAGACCACGATGTCGTCAGGGCCGATGTCGCGGTTCGCGTAGAAGTCCCATCGGTGGTGGATCACCCGCGGGCCGCCGAAGATCCTGAAGGCATTCCAGTACCGGTAATCCCGGAAGCCGACGTAGTGGACGCAGCGTGTCGCCATCTGCCGCCACGCCTCAGTGCCGCCGTGCGACCAGCCGGGCCAGACGGGGCCGCAGCGGAAGAGACAGGCGGTAGGCCAGCTCGGCAATCGGCAGTACGGGCCGGAAGCCTAGCACCCGCAGGTCGACCAAGCGGCCGAGCCAGCGCCGGCCGGGCAAGGTCCGCCACAGGCGGGCAAACGCAGCTGCGCCGGAGACGAGCTGACCGTCCGCGGCGCGCACGTAGAAACGCTTCAGGGCGGCCTCGCGGCAGAGGTCGGGCCCGAGCGCCGGCGCAGGTGCATCACGACCGACATCGACGAAGGCGAGCCGATCGGCCCCTGCGCACTGGCGGTAATGGTCAATCTCGGCGCGGCAGAGCGGGCAGCTGCCATCGTAGTAGACGCTGAGATCCTTCTCGGACGTGACGTCGCGCATGTCTACACCGGAGGGCGTGGTTTCAGTTGGCGGGCGGGCTCAGGACCAGCTTGCCTTTGAACGGCGCGTCGGCGTTACGGGTGCTGGTACAGGCGTACTCCTCCTGCCCTGCCTTCATGGTTCGCAGGCGCAGCGTACCCTTGCCGTTCTGCTTGACGGTGTAGCCCTTCTCGCTGGCGACATGCACGAGATCGCCGTCGGCATGCAGCACCAAGCCGTTCTCGAATTGACCGGGCGCGGTGATCGTGACTGGCGCATCGGCGCTGCTCACGATGTTCAGCGCGACGTTCGTGTCGGCAGGAAGACGGAGTTCGGCCGGCTCACAGACCGGCTTGCCATCCTTCATGCTGATCGTCAGTTCCACTGGTGGCATCGCATCGCTGGCCGGCGGCGCCAGGGGCTTGCCCTGGGCAAAAGCCGGTCCCGCGATGAAGAGCGCGACAAGCGTCGCCAGCCCTCGATAGAAGTTCAGCATGAGATGCCCTCCCCGGGTTGAGGCTCGGCGGTGGCGGCCGACCGCACCGGCAGGAAAGGCAGCGCGGTCGATGACGTTCCACGGCGCGACGCCGCATGTGGGTGAGCCCTGCGGCACGGCATGGCCGAACAGGACCGTGCATCTTGCGTCGGGGTGGTGGGTTTGCAGCGTAGAAACCTGAGTGCGTGGCAGCCATGGCTTACACCGTCGAAAAGCTCGCACCCGGCAGCTACGACGTGTTGCTGGACGGCGTCGTGATCGCGGGCTTGGTGCGCAGCGTCTATCGCCATGGCCCAAGCGATACGTGGCTGGTTGACTTGCTCGACGAGGTGCCCGCCACCGATCGGCCCGCGCCCTTCACATCCCAACGGCGCCTGTTCAAATCGCGTCCGGCTGCGCTGGAATGGCTCGGCATCCGCGAGGAGGGCACCCCTGATGCGTCGAGCGGGTGAGAACCGCCCGCGGTCGCCTCGTGGCCTTTGGCACAGCCATGGTCTTCGTCAGCGCCGTGAAAGCTCTGGAGACGATCGGCATCGAGGATGCCCTGAGCTACTGCACCGGCGCCGCGGTTATCGCGGTCCTGCTCACCTGAGCCCTGTCGTCATGACACCCGGCCTAGAATTCATCCCCGAGAACGGCGGCGGGGCCGGGATCCGCTTCCGGGAGCGGAAGGGGTGAGCGCAGCCGATGTTGGATAGTGCCACGCTCTGGGATCTCGTGACCGACGAGCGCATCGCAATCGAAGAGGTCGGTTCAGCGGTTGACGTCTACCTCTCTGAGCCCTCCACGCAGGTTTACCCTATCGGGCCAGACCACGTCCTCGATCTAGCTGCGGCCGTTGCCGCCCACGCCTCCGCGCTCGCGACGATCGCGGATAGCGAGGCCGACGAACCATCGCGTCGCATGGCCGTGCGATCGGCCTTACTCATGGCCCGACCTGCAATCCGATCAGGCTCATGTTGAGACCATCCCAAAGAAAGCGCCCGGCTACCTCTGGATAGAAAATCAGGCGCAGCTAGGGCGTGTCATCGCTTGAGCCAGTCGAGGGCTGCGGCGAGGGACAGGACACCCATGAAGCTTGTGGCGGTTTTCTCGTAGCGGGTTGCGATGGCACGCTATTCCTTGAGCCTCGCCCAGAGGCGCTCGACCTGATTGCGATTGTTGTAGAT
>NZ_JBFUGA010000183.1:0-5820 GCF_056403155.1 Methylobacterium sp. P3_A11 | reverse complement strand
CGCGATGGCCCGCGCCCGCCAGCAACGGCAGGACGTGACCGCCGACGAAGCCGGCCGCCCCGGTGACGAGGATGCGCCGCGCGTCCGGGCCGCCGGAACCGAGGGGTGCGGGCGCGCTCATGGCCTGAGCCGGGAGACGGCTCGGCACCTAGCCCGGTTTCCGGGTGCCCCAGCGCACGCCCATGCTGCCCTGCGCGGTCCCCGGCGCGCCGCCGGCATCGGCTCCGATCGCCGGGCCGGAGGCGGTCTTCGGCCGGTGCTGCGAGCCGGCCGCCATGGGCGCGGCCGCCAACATGTCGGGCACCTCGGACAGCTGTTCCTCGTCGCGGTCGGTGGAGAACTGCCCCGCCTTGCGGAACGTCCAGAGATAGCCCGGCACCACCGCTTCGGCGGCGGTCGGCGTGATCCCGATCCCCTGGAAGGTCCGGCCCTCGGCCTTGGCGGCCTCCGAGACGACGTTGTCGTTCTGGAGCAGGATCACTTGGTCGCGGGTCAGCTTGAGCGTGTCCGGCAGCAGACCGAAGGTCAGGGTGTCGGCGATCTCCAGCATCCGGGCCTGGAGCTTGGCTGCCGGCAGGGGCAGGTCCACGATCGCGCGCCTGCGCCGGATCGTCTTGAGCATGTAGCGCACGAAGTGCTCCAGCGTGCCTACTTCCGGGCCGCCGAGTTCGTAGACCTTGCCCGCCGCCAAGCTGCCGTCGACCGCGCGGGCGATCGCCTCGGCGACGTCGCCCACGAAGGCCGGCTGGAAGCGTGACTGTCCCCCCGCCAGCGGCAGGACCGGCAGTGCCCGGGCGAGGCTGGCGAAGCGGTTGAAGAACCCGTCGCCGGGTCCGAAGATCAGCGAGGGCCGGAACACCACCGCCTCCGGGCAGGCGGCGAAGACCCGCGCCTCGCCTTCCGCCTTGGTGCGTGCGTAGAGCGACGGCGAGGCCGGATCGGCGCCGATCGCCGAGACGTGGATCATCCGGGCGCCCTGGCGCGCCGCGGCCCGGGCAATGGCGTCTGCTCCGTCGACCTGCAGCCGCGCGAAGCTCTGGGAGCCGGTTTCCTGAAGGATGCCGACGAGGTTGATCAGCACGTCGGACCGGTCGGCGGCCCGGGCCACCGAATCCGGGTAGCGCAGGTTCGCCTGGACGGCCACGATCTGATTGACCGTCCCCAGCGGCTGCAGGAACAGGGCGAGGTCGGGCCGGCGCACCGCCACGCGGATCCGGTAGCCGCGCTTCGCCAGCGCCCGCACCACGTGCCGGCCCAGAAATCCCGAGCCCCCGTAGATCGTCACGAGCTGGTCCTGCGGCCGCAGGAGCCCCGGCGCAGCGACGGAGGTGGGGCTCGTGTCCGGACTCGTGTGCGCCGTCGCGGGCGCGGTCGTGTTCTCTTGGCCGCTCATCGCCGTTGTCTCGGGCTCCTCGCGCGCCTCCGGGCGCCGTCAGGCCGCCTACTTAGCCTAACTTCGCCGCGTTGGGACCCGTCGTTTCGACCGTGGCGGCATTCCGGTGACAACGGACGACGGTCGCCCGGCGCCGAGCGGGAACGGGTGCGGCCGCCGTGCATTCTCCCCCACCAAACGACCCTGCCGAATCGCGCGGATGGGACGCGCCGGGGACTTCGATGATTGTAGGGATGCTCGTTTCCGCGGCGATCGCGGCGTTCGGCTTGCTGGTGGCGCTCGGCGTCGTCGGTCATCCGATCGATTCGCAGCTCGTGAGCACTTACGGCTGGAGCATCCTGATCATCGGCGTCGCGCTGTTCGTGCTGTTCGCCTGGGCGCGGTACGGCCGGACCCGCACGGGTCGGTCCGCCTGACCCGTGCCGTCAGGCGACCTTGATCCGGCGGCGCATCTCCCGCGCCACGGCGGGCCGGCCGCTCGGCCGACCCGTCACCGCGCGGGGTGCTCCGACCGTCAGGCTCTGGCGCTCGCGGGCGATGAACGCCGTCGGCATCTCGGCCTGCATGTCCGCCTCCATGTCGCGGAGCGCGGTGTCGGAATGGGCCGGGTGCAGGTGGATGATCGCCAGCGCCTTCACGCCCGCCGTCCGGGCCAGCTCGACGCCCTTCTGCCAGGTCGAGTGCCCCCAGCCCCGGCAGGTGGGATACTCGCCGTCGGTGAACATGCCGTCGTAGACCATCAGGTCGGCCTCGGCGACGAAGGCGGCGAGGTCCGGGGCCGGCCAGGGATCGCTGTGCTCGATGTCGCTGATCAGGCACAGGCGCCGGCCGGCGTGTTCGAATCGATAGCCGACCGAGCCCTGCGGATGATTCAGCCCGATCGTGTCGACCCGCGTCCCGTCGGGGAAGGTCAGGGTCTGCCCCGCCTCGAAGCCGTGATGGTGGAAGGTGCAGCACAGCTTGTCGAGGGTAACCGGGAAGAGCGGCGGCGCGAACAGGCGGTCGAGGGTCGGACCGGCCGATTCGCCGCCGAGGTTGCCGCAATAGGTGTTGATCACCCGGTCGCAGTCGAGGACAGCCGGCTTGAAGAAGGGAAGCCCCGCGGTGTGGTCGAGATGCAGGTGGCTGAACAGGAGGTCGACTTCCCGCGGCAGATCCGTCCGGTGTCCCTGCCCGAGGTTGTAGATGCCCGAGCCCGCGTCGACGATGAACATCCGCTGTCCGCACCGCACCTCGATGCAGGGCGTGCTGCCGCCGAACTCGGCGTATTGCGGGCCGCTGACGGGCGTCGAGCCGCGGACGCCCCAGAAGCGGAGGACGAGGTCTTGGTCGGCCGCCGCGAGGGTCGGCTCGGAACTCTTCGACATGGCGATCACGAATCCGCGGACAGTCGGTCCCGATCGGTTATGATCGAAACCCCGTCGCCGTTCCGGGAAGGTAGCTTTGAATACGGCAGGCCGACGGAGCAGGTGTACCGCCGATCCCCTGCCGTACCATGAATTGGTGTGCCGCAGGCCGTCGTGATGTGCGGCTGCGCACACGCATGGGCCGATGCGCCTGGCCTCCGCATGCCTAGAGCCGCTCGACCGACGCCAGGAGACCGGGGGTCGAGCCCCCCGGAATCGGGCGGCCGGGATGCGATCCGGCGAAACCGGCGGTGAGCCAGGATGGCAGGGCGTCGCCGTAGCGCGTGGCCAAGGGGGCGGTCAGCGCCCCGAACCGGTCCGGGGCGCGCTCGTAGACCGGGACGAATCCCGCCATCTGCCGGAGCGACAGGCCCGAATCGGGGGCGCCCCAGGACGCCCAGACGGTCTCGGGCACCGGCCGATGGGCGCGATGGCCCGGCACGACGACGACCTCCTGGCCCGCGAAGGCCAGGGCTTCCGGACGGCTGATGTCGCCGACCGCGCCGCCCCGGGCCGTGTAGGCCGCCCAGAAGACGTTCTGGCCGCCGTCGGAATAGGTGGTGCGGACGGCGGGTTCGCCCGCCTCGGCCAGCTCCGTCATCCGCGCCTCCTCGACGGCCCGGCGGGTGGCCACGGCGGCCTCGATGGCGGGATCCCGCGCGGGCGCGAAGGCGTAGCGGCCGCCGGCCACCGAGACCTGCAGCTCCTCCCGACTCGCTTCGAACCGGTCCGAGCCGGCCTTGAGTTCGCGCCAGAACGCGATGTTCGGGTCGGTCCGGTGCCGGGCCATGTTCTCGGCGGTCATCCGGAACGGGTAGGACTGGAACTGGAAGGCCGCCTGGCCGCCGTTCAGCGCGTCCCGCGCGAGGGCGTAGATCTCGCCGACCGTACCGTTGGTCATGGCGAAGCAGCCCATGGACGAGCAGATCCCGTGCACCATCACGGCCGAGCCGGTGCCGCCATGGGCTCGGTCATAGGCGTTGGGGTAGCCCACGTCGAAGGACAGGTAATAGTGCGAGTTCGGGTTCATCTGGCGCCGGGGCACCGTGTAGAACCCCTCCGGCGTCTGCCGGTCGCCGCTCTTGCGCTTGGGGCCGAGCTGGCCGGACCAGCGGCAGATCGGGAAGGTCTTGATGAAGACGTAGCCGGACCGGCCCTTCTTCCAGACCTCGATCTCCGATTCCTTCTTGTAGGCCCGGAACAGGACGGGCGAGGCGGCCGTCACACCCTTCTGCGCCATCAGCGCGAGGGTTTCGGCCGGGATCGGCGCCTCGGCCTTGCCGGCCTGCGCGGCGGCGGGGCCGGCGAGGGCGAGCACGGCGAGGCCGGCGGCGAGGGCTATCGTAGTCGGTCGAGGCATGAACCGTCCGCGCTGGATCGGCCGGGATGGCTGCCGGACGGGCGCGGCTCCCCGCCCTGACGGATTATTGCGGCGGCCGTGAGGCTGCACCCTCTCCTGCGGATCACGGCCTCCCACGGTCGCCCCGGGTCAGACCGCCGGGGCGGGCTCCCGCTCGGCGGCCGCCGGCACGGGCGTCACCACCGCGCTGTTCTCCACCGCGATCACCGCGTCGAACGGCTCGACGCCCTCCGGAAGGGCCGCCTCGGGAAGACAGACGATCAGGCCGCGCCCGGTCCGCGCCTGCCGCAACTGGGCGAGGCGCGCGCGCGCGCCCTCGGCCTTCCGCTCGTCCACCGTCACCGCCACCACGAGGATGTCGGGCTCGCGGGCGAGGCACCGGCTCAGCTCGATCGCGACCCGTTCGCGGGCGCTGATCGCGCCGTCCGCCAGGGCGCCGGTGCCGGGCTGCGCCTCGACCGCGGAGTCCAGGCCGAGGCCGTAAACCGAGGCTTCGAGCCCCTCGTCGGCCAGGACCCGGCGCACCAGTTCCCGCACCCGCGGCTCGGCATTCGCCTCGCTGAGGCTGATCCGGCCGAACAGGAGGTTCTCCTCCAGGCTCGCCGCCGGATTGACCCGGGACGGATCGTGAAACACCACCGCGCCGGCGAGGTGCGGCGGCAGCATCCGCGCGAAGGAGCGGCGCGCCTGGACGAGGCGCTCCTCGAACGCCGCGTCGATCAGGCCGAAGCGATGGCGGGTCTCGCTGTAGCGCAGCGCCAGCCCGATCAGGCGCGTGCGGTCGCGCTGCCCCGCGGCTCCCCGGCGCAGGCTCGCCGCGCCGGGGAGCCGCGCCACGAGATCCTCGAAATAGCCGCGCTCGGAGGCCTGGAACAGGGAGTAGGCGTCGAACAGCGGATGGTCGTTGGGCAGGTCGGCGAAGATCTCGACCGTGCTGCGGGCCACCGACAGGCCGATCTCCGTGAGCGGGCGCACGAGCCCCTCGGCCTCCAGGACCGCCCGCAGGTAGGGGTGGCGTGCGAAGCGCAGGGGCGCGAAGGCGCCGCCCACCGGCTCCCCGAACAGGATGTTCTCACCGATGCTCGCCTGATTGTTGTAGCGGTCGGGATCGAACGGCTCGACGAGGCGCTCGGCCCCCTTGGCGGCCAGCGCCACCCGCATGGTCCGCCGGGCGTCGACGATCGCCGCGGCGAGCCGCGGCTGGGTGGCCGGATCGAGCCGTCCGGTCAGCCCGCGGGCGTACACGAAGCCATCGAGCCCGGTGAGCCGGCTGATGCCGATCAGCGCGATATCGTCGGGGGCGCTCGCCGGGTCGGTGCCGTAGAGCAGGTTCTGCCGGAGCGACCCCTCCATCAGGATCGCCTCCCCCGCCGCGAAGGCGATGTGCCGGGCGCGCTCCGCGGGGTCGAAGTCGCGCAGGTCCGAGCCCGCATAGGTGACGGCTCCGGCGGTGGGCTCGACCTGTCCGGCCAGCACCGCCGCCAGCGCCCGGGCGCCGCTGCCGCGGCTGCCGGTGATCGCCACGTGGCTCGGCATCGGCATCGCGACATCCACGCCGGTCAGGCGCTCGCCCGTGGCCGGGTCGAAGGCGCCGACCCCCTGGGTCGCCAGGATCCCGGAGCGGGGCAGCGGCTGCACGCCCGCCCCCGTCCGGTCGGCCC
>NZ_JBFUGA010000182.1:0-6016 GCF_056403155.1 Methylobacterium sp. P3_A11 | reverse complement strand
CCAGTCGACCGGGCGGCCCTGGGGCTCGCCGCGCTCTGGCTCGGACTCGTGGCCTACGCGCTGATCGACATCGACACCGGCGCCGCCCTCTACCAGCCGGTCACGGTCATCGACCTCGTCAAGCACGCGGCCCTGTCCGGCGCGATCGTCGCGCACGGGCTGCCGCCCGTGGACCCGTTCTTCGCCCGGCCCGAGCGGGCGGGCTACTACTACTACTTCTACACGCTGACCGCCCTGGTCGACTGGGCCGGCGGGCGGCTGGTCGACGGGCGCACCGCCTTCGCGGGGCTGGCATTCTGGACCGGTCTCGGGCTTCTCGGCCTCGTCGACCGGCTGCTCGCGGCCACCGGCCTGGTGCAGGACGCGCCGCCTGCCCTGGTGCGCCGCGCGGTGCTGCTCCTGCTGCCGGCGGGGGGCCTCGACATCCTGCTCGCCCTCGCGGACCGGACCAGTTCCGGAACCTGGATTCCGATCCCGGAATGGCTGAGCGAGCAGGTCGTCAACTGGCCGTCCTCCCTCGTCTGGGTGCCGCACCACGTAGCCGGTACGCTCGCCGGATGGCTCGGTCTGCTGGCGCTGGCCGAGGTCGCCGACCGGGCGCGGCCGGACCGGCGGGCGGAAGCCGCGGCGGTCGGCACGGCGGGCGTCGCCTTCGCGGCCTGCGCGGGGCTGTCGATCTGGGTCTGCCTCGGCACGGCGGCGGCGGCGGGGATCTGGCTGGTGCTGCTCGGCCTGGAGCACCGCGGGCGCGCCGCGATCCGCCTCGCAGCCTCCGGCCTGATCGGCGCTGCCCTGGCGGCTCCCTACCTGCTCGGCATCCTGGCGAACCGGGCCGATGGCGGAGCCACCGTCCGGATCGCGATCCGGCAGTTCGCCCCCCTGGAAGGGCTCGTCGACGAACCGGTCCTCAGCGTGCTCCGGCTGATCCTGCTGCCGGTGAACTACGCCGTGGCGCTCGGCGTGACCGCGGCCGGGACCCTGGTGTTCTGGAGCCTCGTCCCGCGCCGCACGGCGCACGGGCGCGAGGCCGGGCGGCTGCTGACCGTCTGCGCGGCGGCGAGCCTGCTCCTCGGCGGAGTCCTGCGCTCGGCGATCCTCAACAACGACCTCGGCGCGCGGGTGGTCCTGCTCGCGCAGGTCTCCGCCCTCGTCTGGACCGTAGTGGCGCTGACCCGGCGGTCCGAGGCGCGGCGGCTCCGGCTCCCCGGCGCCCTCGCGCCGCTGCTGCTCCTCGGCTACGCGACGACCCTCTACGGCTTCGTCGGGATGCGGGCCTATCCCGCCTTCGGCCGGCCCGCCTTCGCGTTCCTGAACGGACGTCCGGACATCGACCGGGCTCTGCGAGCGGCCTATGCCTGGGCCGGCACGCACCTGCCCCCGGATCTGGTGCTGCAGGCATCGCCGCTGCCGAGGCGGGTGTTCGATTTCGGGCTCTACGGCCGCCAGCCGGTGGCGGTGGCCGACGCCGAGGCACGCCTGTTCGGCGCCCCGCCCGACGCCGTTGCGGGGCGGCTCGCCGTCGTGGGGCCGATCTTCGGCGCGGGGCTAAACGCGGCCTCGGTCCGGCGCCGGGCCGTGGAGGCCGGGATCGGCGCCCTGATCGTCACCGCGCAGGATGCCGCCTGGAACAGCCCGGATTCCTGGGTCTGGCACGGCCGCGCGGCCTATGCGAGCCCGAATGTCCGGATCCTGCGCGTCGAGGACCTCGATGACTGAGACCGCAACCCCGGCTCGCCCGCGCCTGGCGCGCGCCCTGCGCTGGCTCTGCGCCCAGGCGCTGCTGCAGGCCGGGGCGATCGCTCTGGGCTTCGGCTGCTTCGTGCTGCTGTTCCAGACGGATCTCTGGTCCGGCGTGACGATCCTGTTCTACCGCGGACTGATCCTGCTGGCGGTGGCCTTCCTGCTGACCCTGGCGGCGACGGTGGCGCTCGCCGGTCTCGGCCGGCCCTGGGGCCTGCGCCGGGCCGACGCCCTCGGCGCCTGCATCCTGTCGCTCTCCCTGAATCTGAGCGTCTTCGTGATCCTGCCGGTGACGGTGGACCGCTCGATCAGCGTGTTCCTGCTGGGCCAGATGGCGGCACATCCCGACGCGCGCTACACGCCGGAGCGGGCGCGGGCCGTGTTCGAGCGAGTCTATCTGGGCGAGTTCCGGCAGATGGAGCGGCGCCTCGCCGAGCAGCAGGCGTCCGGCAATGTCGCTCCGGCGGCGGACGGCTACGTCATCACCCCTCAGGGCCGCGCCTTCATCCGCTTGGCCGGCATCGTCGCCCGGGCGTTCCGGACCGACACCCGGCTGATCGGGGGCAGCGGGCCGGGAGGGTCGGCCTCCGCGCCGATCGCGGCCGGCCACCGCGACCCGGATCGGCGTGACGGGACCGAGGACGACCTGCGGCGGTGAGCCGTTCCCCCCCGACGGGCAGACGGGGCCGTCGGGCTGCGCGATCGCGTCCACGCGCATTCCCTGAGCGCGTTGCCCGCATGGACGGGGGTCGGTCGACGCCGAATTCGCGGGGGAGGATGCGCGGGCACGGAATGTGCCGCGCTGCGGTCCGGTTAAGCTCAGGCGGGGAGGATCGACGCGATGGCAGAATCCGCGGTGGCGGCCGGTGACCCCGCGCAGGCGGGGCAGGGCCGCGAACTCGCCCGCAGCCTCACGGCTCCGGGCCTCGTCGCCATGGGTCTCGGCGCCACGATCGGTGCCGGCATCTTCGTGCTCACCGGAACGGCGGCGGCGCAATATGCCGGCCCGGCCCTCAGCCTCTCCTTCGTGATCGGCGGCATCGCCTGCGGCCTCGTGGGCCTGTGCTACGCCGAGCTGGCCGCCATGATCCCGGAGGCGGGCTCCACCTATACCTACACCCGCGCGAGCCTCGGCCGGTTTCCCGCCTGGATCATCGGCTGGGACCTCGTGCTCGAATTCGCCGTTGCGGCGGCGACCGTGGCGGTGGGCTGGTCGGGCTACGCGCAGTCGCTCGCCGCAGAGTTCGGGCTGACGCTGCCGCAGGCCCTGGCCGGGGCGCCCGGCGACGGCGGCGTCGTCAACCTGCCCGCCGCCGGCATCGTCCTGCTGCTCAGCGCCCTCCTGATGCGCGCCACGAAGGAGGCGTCCCTGGTCAACGGGCTGCTGGTGGCCTGCAAGGTGGCGATCATCCTGGCCTTCCTGGGCGTCGGCGCGGCGCATCTCCGGCCGGACCTCTGGCATCCCTTCGTGCCGGACAATGCCGGCACTTTCGGCGCCTACGGGTGGAGCGGCGTGTTCCGCGGCGCCGCGGTGGTGTTCTTCGCCTTCGTGGGCTTCGAGACCGTGGCGACGGCGGCGGGCGAGTGCCGGGCGCCCCAGCGCGACGCGCCGGTGGGACTGATCGGATCGCTCCTGATCACCACGATCCTGTACGTGGCGATGGCGGCCGTCCTCACGGGCCTCGTGCCCTACCGCGACCTCGACGTCGCCGATCCGGTGGCCAAGGCCGTCGACGCCATCGGCCTGCCGGGCTTCGCGACCTTCATCAAGGTCGGCGCCCTGATCGGACTGACGACCTCGGCGCTCACCGCGCTCTACGGCCAGAGCCGGATCTTCTTCGCCATCGCCCGCGACGGCCTTCTCCCGAGGATCTTCTGCCGGGTCCATCCGGTCACCCGGGTCCCCGTGGCGAGCCAGGTGGTGATCGGCCTGTTCACCGCGGCGGTGGCGGGTCTCGTGCCCATCGAGATCCTGGGCGAGATCGTCAGCATCGGCACGCTCCTGGCCTTCTGCCTCGTCTGCGCCACGGTGCTGATCCTGCGCCGGACCGATCCGGCGCGGCCGCGCCCGTTCCGCGTCCCGGCGGCGACGCTCACGGCGGGGCTCGGGATCCTGTCCTGCGTGACGCTGATGGCCGCGCTCCCGGCCGATACCTGGATCCGCCTCGCGATCTGGCTGGCGATCGGCCTCGGGATCTACGCCGTCTACGGCCGGCGGAACGCCCGGCTCAACTGATCAGGTTGATCGTCGCCTGCGTGAGCGTGCTGATCGAGGCCGAGGCGTTCAGGCTCAGCTCGTAGTTGCGGATCACCCGCTGCAGGTCGGCGGATTCCACCGCGGTGTTCACGTTCGGCAGGCGGACGTAGCCCTTGAGATCGGCCCCGGGATTGGTGGGCTCGTAGCGGCTGCGGAAGTCGCTAGTGTCGCGGACGATCCGCCCGACCGGGTCGCCGGGACTGTCGGCGAGCACGGGCGCGAACACCGCGATCTTGCGGGCATAGGGGGTACCCCCGGGCGTGGCCGGGACCGAGTCGGCGTTGGCGAGGTTCTCGGAGATCGTGCGGATGCGCCCGCTCTGGACCTGCCGCCCCGCAGCCAGCGCGTCGGAGGCCGAATGGAGGGCGCTGGTATCCGGCATACGCGGAGCCTGGTCGGCGGCTGTGAGGGCTGAACGAACCCTCACCGAACAGCCTTAACCGCCGGTTAATCGGCCCGAGCGGACAGGCTCAGCGCCTCGCGGAGATCCTGCCCGTCGGTCAGCCGCAGGCCGCGGCGGCGCAGAGAGGCCAGCATCGCCCGGTCGGGGAAGGGGCAGTAGGGCAGCACCGCCTCGGTCCGGCCTTCCGGCAGGGCGCCGGTCCGGGCGATCGTATCGAGCAGCCCGTCCAACATCCCGCGCCCATGGGCGTGCAGCGCCACGGCGGCGCGGGTGGCGGTGGTGCCGGCAGGCAGCGGCACTGCTTCCTGCGCGAGGATCGCCCCGGTGTCGATCGTCGCCGCCAGCCGGTGCAGGGTCATGCCGAAGCTGCCGGGTCCGTCGGCCAGGGCGTGGATCGTCGGCACGGGGCCGCGGTGGCGCGGCAGCAGGCCGGGATGGCCGTTGAGGCCTCCGAGGCGCGCCAGCCCGATGGTCTCGGGCTTGAGGATCTGGTCGAAATGGTAGGTCAAGATCAGGTCGGGGGCGGTGTCGCGCAGCGTCCGCGCGACCTCAGGCCCGTTGACGTCGTCGACCTTCAGGGTCGGGATGCCGAGGCGGCGGCACAGGGTTCTCAGCGGCGTCGCCTCGGGCGCGTCGCCGCTTCCGGAGGCCGCCTGGGTCAGGGGCGCGAGCGGACGCAGCAGGTCCGGCAGCCCGAAATTCACCGCGAGATAGGGCAGGATCCCGGTGCCCGAGCGCGCGAGGTGCCGCCGGATCTGACCGGTCAGGCCGCCGCTCGACGGACGCTCGGCGTTCGAAAGGCCCACGAAGGCGATGTCGGCCCGGAGATCGGCGACGAGCCGGCGCCCCACCCGGGCGTTCGGCAGCGCCTCGAGGACGAACAGCGCGATCCGGGGCCGAGCCATCAGCGGCGCTTCCGGCGCTGGAACCGGAACGCGTAGAGGCCAGCCTTGCGGACGCTCTCCGGCAGGAGCAGCACGGTGCGGGCGAGCGCCGTGAGGACGTACGGGAAGGCGATCAGGTCGCGATTGGACGCGATGCCCTTGGCGATGCGCAGGGCAGCTTCCTCGGCGCTGATCTCGAGGGGACGCCAGCCCTTCAGCTCGCCCCCCATCGGCGTCTTCACGTAGCCGGGCGTGACCACGTTGACCTTCACGCCGCGGGGGCCGACCTTCTGCCGCAGGGCGAGGCCATGGGCGACGAGGGCCGCCTTGGCGCCGCTATAGGCCGGCGCGTCCTGAAGCGGTGCGTAGGCCGCCAGCGACGACATCAGCACGATCTGCCCCCGCCCGCGCTGGAGCATCAGCGTCAGGCTGGGCAAGATGATGTTGAGCGAGCCGGTGTAGTTGATGTCGGCGGTCTCGAAGGCCACGTCTTCGGCCTCCACCTGCCCCTCCTGGTTGCCGCCGTTCACCGCCGCGTTGGCGATGACGAGGTCCAGAGGCCCGGCCGCGTCGGCCCGGTGCACGAGGGCCACCGTGGCGGCCCGGTCGCGGGTGTCGAGGCGGGCGGTCTCGACGGCGGCGCCGCTCGCACGGCAGTCCCGGGCGACGATCTCCAGGCGTTCGGCGTTGCGGCCGACGAGGACGAGGCTCGCGCCGGGTTGCGCGTAGTGG
>NZ_JBFUGA010000181.1:0-6052 GCF_056403155.1 Methylobacterium sp. P3_A11 | reverse complement strand
GCGGAGCTGCGGCGCCCGCCCGCCGCTCCGGCCGCCCGGGTCGCGGCCCGCGCCCTGCCCCGCACCCGCGACGTGTTCCGCGCCGCGATGGCGGAGGAGCCGTCCTTCTTCGAGAAGCTGTTCGGCGTCGGGACCGCCGCGCCCCAGGAAGATCCCCGCCAGGAGCGGCGCCCGGAAACCCGCCAGGCCCTGGCCTATGCCAGCCCGGACGCCCTGCCCCAGGAAGCCCTGCCCGGGCAGGCCCCGCGCACCCGGATCAGCCCGGCGCCCGAATCCGTGGCCGGCACGGCCGTCTACGACATCAGCGCCCGCACGGTGACGCTGCCCTCCGGCGAGGTGCTGGAGGCCCATTCCGGCCTCGGCGAGGCCATGGACAACCCGCGCTACGTCCACCTGCGCATGCGCGGCTCGACGCCCCCCGGCACCTACGACCTGACCGAGCGCGAGCGCCTGTTCCACGGGGTCCGGGCGATCCGCCTCAACCCGGTCGGCGGCAGCGGCGCGATCCACGGGCGCGACGGCCTGCTCGCCCACACCTACATGCTGCGTCAGCCCGGCGCCTCGAACGGGTGCGTCTCCTTCCGCGACTACAACCGCTTCCTGCAGGCCTTCCTGCGGGGCGAGGTCCGGCGCCTCGTGGTGGTGGCCGGCAGCGGCGACGGCGGCATCCTCAACCGGATCGGCATGATCGGCCGCCGGGGCGGCCGGGGCTGAGGATCGGCAGCCCCGGCGGCGCGCCGGGCCGAAGGTCCGAAATCACGAACGTCCGAGATCACTTCGGCGCGGCGCGGCTTTACGCGCCCGCCCCAGCTGCCTTAACGGGGCTCAGACGCCAGCCCTGACAAGAGGCACCCGATGAAACTGCCCCGCCGCTTCTTCCAGCCCCTCGCCACCGGCGCGCCGGCCCCGTTCCGCGACCTGCCGGTGCGGCTGGAGCGGATGATCCACTTCGTGCCGCCCCACAACGACAAGGTCCGCGCCCGGGTGCCGGAGCTCGCCGGCACGGTCGACGTGGTGCTGGGCAACCTGGAGGATGCGGTCCCGGCCGACCAGAAGGAGGCCGCGCGCAAGGGCTTCGTGGCCATGGCCCAGGCCACCGATTTCGCCGCCACCGGCACCGGCCTCTGGACCCGGATCAACGCCCTCAACTCGCCCTGGATTCTCGACGACCTGTTCACGATCGTGGCCGAGGTCGGCGACAAGCTCGACGTCGTGATGGTGCCCAAGGTCGAGGGGCCGTGGGACATCCACTACATCGACCAGCTTCTGGCCCAGCTCGAGGCGCGCCACGGCGTGACGAAGCCGATCCTGGTCCACGCGATCCTGGAGACCGCCGAGGGCGTGGCCAACGTCGACGCCATCGCGTCGGCCTCGCCGCGGATGCACGGCATGAGCCTGGGGCCGGCGGATCTCGCGGCGTCCCGCGGCATGAAGACCACCCGGGTCGGCGGCGGCCACCCCGATTACCGGGTGCTCAGCGACCCGTCGGGCGACGCCCCCCGGGCCACCGCCCAGCAGGACCTCTGGCACTACACCATCGCCCGGATGGTCGACGCCTGCATGGCCAACGGCATCAAGGCCTTCTACGGCCCGTTCGGCGACTTCTCCGACGGCGATGCCTGCGAGGCGCAGTTCCGCAACGCCTTCCTGATGGGCTGCGCCGGCGCCTGGACGCTGCACCCGAGCCAGGTGGCGATCGCCAAGCGGGTCTTCGCGCCGGACCCGGCCGAGGTGGCCTTCGCGGCCCGGATCGTCGAGGCCATGCCGGATGGCACCGGCGCGGTGATGCTCGACGGCAAGATGCAGGACGACGCCACCTGGAAGCAGGCCAAGGTCATCGTGGACCTCGCCAAGCTGGTCGCCGCCAAGGACCCGGAGCTGGCGGCGGTCTACAAGCTGGGGTGAGCGGGCTGCCGGGGCCGCGACTGACGCAGTCCCCGGGGGCCGGTGCGACAGCCACAGATCGAGTCGGACGCCGACGCTGACGGTTGAGCGCGATGGGCTCCCTCTCCCGTGCGGGAAAGGGTTGGGGTGAGGGTAGAGAACTCACAGGATCGAGCGCGTCGTCGAGGCGCCACAGGGCGCGCCTTATCCGGACAGTTCTCGTCCCTACGGTCTGAGCCCCCTCACCCGCCGAACCGCGCCCGGTACGCCTGCGGGGTCGCCGCGACGTGCCGCAGGAAGCTGCGCCGCAGCGTCTCCTCGGAGCCGAAGCCGCAGGTCCGGGCGACGCGCTTCACCGGCTGCGCCGTCTCGGCGAGCGCCCGCCGGGCCGCCTCCACCCGCAGGCGCTCCACGGCCCTGGCGGGGGTGAGGCCGGTCGCCTCCCGATAGTGCCGGCTCAGGCTGCGTTCGCTCATCCCGGCCGCCGCGGCCAGCGCCGGCAGGGACAGATCGCCGGACAGGTTGTCGGCGATATAGGCGTGGAGCCGCCCGAACCGCTCCTCCCCGGCCTGCAGGGCGAGCGCCGCGCTGAACTGCGCCTGCCCCCCGGGGCGCTTCAGGAACATGACGAGGTGGCGCGCCACCGCCAGGGCGTTCGCGCGGCCGAGATCCTCCTCGACCAGGGCCAGCGTCAGGTCGATGCCCGCCGTGACCCCCGCGGAGGACCAGACCGGGCCGTCGCGCACGAAGATCGGGTCGGGCTCGATCCGGGCGCGCGGGTAGCGCGCGGCCAGGGCGCCGCAGTGCTTCCAATGGGTCACGGCCCGCCGCCCGTCGAGGAGCCCGGCCGCGCCCAGCAGGAACGCCCCGGTGCAGACCGAGGCGACCCGGCGCGCTCGCCCCGCCCGGGCTCTCACCCAGGCCACCAGGGCGGGATCGGCGCAGGCCGCGACGACGCCGGGGCCGCCCGCGATCACCAGCGTGTCCACCGGCGCGTCGGGATCCGGCAGCGGGTCGGCCACCAGCCGAAGGCCCGCCGAGGCGGTCAGCCCCGGGTCGCCGGCCGCGATCACCCGCGGCGCGTAGGGCATGCCGGCGCCGCCATGCTCGTTGGCGGTGGCGAAGACCTGGAGCGGCCCGGCCACGTCGAGGAGCTGCACCGACGGGAACGCCAGCACCTCGACGGGGCGCGGCGGATCTGGCGAGAAACGAGGGGTCTTTGGCATTTCGGCCAGATCCTGCCGCGGTAGGGTCTCCCTGTCCACCACGGAGGCTCCGGCATGATCCCCCCCGACACCCACCTGCAGATCGGCTCGCTGCTGTTCGACGGGCTCGACCAGATCGATCTCACCGGCCCGTTCGAGGTGCTGTCCCGGGTTCCCAACAGCACCTACCGGATCTACGCGCCGGGCCGCGAGCCCGTCCGCGACGTGCGCGGCCTCCGGATGCTGCCGGACGCGACGCTCGCGGAGGCCCCGCGCCTCGACGTGCTGCACGTGCCCGGCGGCCAGGGCCAGGAGGCGCTGATGCGCGACGCCGCATTGCTCGGCTGGATCCGCGACCAGGCGGCCGGCGCCGGCCACGTGCTCTCGGTCTGCACCGGCGCGCTGCTCCTCGGGGCGGCCGGCCTGCTGGTCGGGCGCCGGGCGACGACCTACTGGAACGCGGTCCATCTGCTCCCGTTCTTCGGGGCCGAGCCGGTGGACGAACGCGTGGTGATCGACCGCGACGCGGACGGCCGCACCTGGGTGTTCGCGGCCGGCGTCACCGCGGGCATCGACGGCGCGCTGCGCCTCGCCGCCGCGCTGCGCGGCGAGGAGGCCGCCCGGAGCATCCAGCTCGGCATGCAATACGCCCCCGAACCCCCCTTCGACAGCGGCACGCCGCGCACGGCCGCCCCGGCCCTCGTGGCGCGGGCGCGGGCGGCGGCGGCCGACATCACGGCCCGGCGCGAGGCCACCGCCCGGGCGATCGCGGCCGAGCTCGGCATCCGGATCCCGTAGGAGACCTCCGATGGACCTCACCCACGTTCGCGCTTGCGCGGCCGCCCTGGCGGCGAAGGATCGGGACGCCGTGCGGGCGCAGATGGCCGAGGCGGTGGTGCTCAACACGCCGCTCGCCGCCGAGCCCGTGCGCGGGAAGGCGGCGATCCGGCCGGTGGTCGACGCCCTGCTCGCGGCGGTCGAGGCCTTCGCGGATCCGCCAGATCCTGGAAGGCCTCGCACATGCCGCCGCCGTCTTCGGCGCGCCCCCACCGGCTCGACGGCATGGATGACCGGCGCCTCGACGCGGCCGGGCGCAGCGACGAGATGACCGTCCTGTGGCGGCCGCTTCCGGAGGCGATCGCCGTCCGGGACAGCCTGGTCCGCGCCGCGGAAACGCCGACTTCCGCGGCGACCGGGTGACACGATCCGTCATCGGACCTATCTGTCCGATCTGGACGGGTTGAACCATGTCGGACGTAACACTGAGAACCGCGAAATTCGCGATCGGCGCCGTGGTGCGCCACCGGATCTACCCGTTCCGGGGCGTCGTGTTCGACGTCGACCCGGTGTTCGACAACACCGAGGAATGGTGGCTGGCGATCCCCGAGGAGGTCCGGCCGCGCAAGGACCAGCCCTTCTACCACCTGCTCGCCGAGAACGCCGAGACCGAGTACGTGGCCTACGTGTCGGAGCAGAACCTCCTGCCCGACACGTCGGGCGAGGCCCTGCGCCATGCCGGCATCGCCGAGATGTTCGAGCGCGACGCCGCCGGCGCGTACCGGATGCGCGACCGCGCCACGAACTGAGGGCCGGGCGCGTCGAGGCCCTGGCAAGCGCCCTGATCGTCCAGCCGGGTCCGGAATCCGTGGGCAACCGGTCGATCGCGCGGGCGGGCGGCCCACAACGCGAAGGGCCGGACCTCGCGGCCCGGCCCCCGGTGCGGACCCGCCCTGCGGCGGGTCGATGACGATCGCGGTCCCGGTGAGGGCTTACTTGGCCGCCGGGGCCGGTGCCGCGGCGCCGGCAGCCGGGGCCGCGCCGCCCTGCTGCTCCAGCTTCTTGCGCATGTCCTCGGAGCGCTTCTCCAGCTCGGCCTGGAGCTTCTTCTGCTGCTCCTCGAGCACCTTCGGGTCGATGGCCGGGCCGTCGAAGGCCTTGCCGAAGCCGGCCAGCGGCACCGCGAAGGTGACCTCGCGCTGGGTCTGGTTCTGGACCGAGACGTTGAGGGTCGTGCCCTTCTTCATCGCGGCGATCACGCCGGCATCGACGCCGCCCGCCTCGGCGAAGCAGCCGTTCGGGAAGCAGACCGCGAAGCGGCCGGCCGTCGGGCTCTGGCTGTCGACGTTGAAGCGGATGCCCGGCTGCAGCAGCAGGCCGAGCGGCAGCAGGTAGCGCACCACGCGCACCTCCTGCTTCTGGGCGGCGTTCTTCATCTCGTAGACCGCCACCGCCAGCACGGGCTGGCCCTGGTCGGACACGAAGTCGCGGGTCGTGTAGCAGATGTCGGTGCCCGAGCCCTGGTCCTTGCCGCAGACCTTGGTCCAGTCGGCCTGGCTCGGCTCGGACTTCACCGTCACGATCTGCGGGCCGGTCTGGGCGGCCGGGGTGTTGGCCGCCGGGGTGCCCGGCGCGGTCGGCGCCGGCGCGGCCGGCGCGGGAGCGGCGGGCTTCTTCGGCTGCGCCAGGGCCGGTGCGGCCGCGAGGCCGAGGCCCGCGAGGCCGAGGAGGGCGGCGCGCGCGAGCGTCGCGGTGCGGGTGAAGGACATCGGCTCTGACCCCTTGGAAGAGACGTGGTGTGGCTGGCAGGATGCGGAGCCGGCCTAGCGGCAGGTCCGCCGGACCGTCCGGATGCCCGCCGCGTTGGCGCGCTGACCGGAACTCCGGATGAATCGGTCCGACCATCGGGGCGGGACGGGCGCCCGTCGGCGCGCATCCCTCACCCCGGCGACCGGGCGGCCTGCCTTTCCCCGTGAATGAGGCGAAGGCATGACACCGCGGCCGGGAGGGCTGTCAGGACCGTCCTGGCCGCGCCCGGCCCCCGATAGGCCCGCATCCGCCCCGCCGCAAGCACGACGTGGCCCGGGCGCGAGGCACGAGCGCGTGATCGAATCGCGCCGGCGGCCGCCGCGTCGGGGGTTGCGYGCCGGGCGTCTTAGCGGTCGGTTAACCCTGCCGGGCCGACC
>NZ_JBFUGA010000180.1:0-6196 GCF_056403155.1 Methylobacterium sp. P3_A11 | reverse complement strand
GGGCGGCATGGCGTGTCAATCACAAGAGGGTCTTCCACCTCTGCAAGCAAGCCGACCAACAACCCGCTGGTCGCGTCGTTCAATGGCCGACTGCGTGACGTGTGCCTGAACGCGAACTGGATCTTGTCGTCGGCCGATGCTTGGAGCAGGATCGAGGCGTGGCGGCGCCCGTACAACGAGAGCCGTCCTCACACAGCCCTGGGGTGGTTGACGCCTCAGGAATTTGCCGCGGCGGCCGCCGAGCAGGCCGCCAAATGACGCCCGGAGGCTTACCCTTCGGCCGGGCCAAGATCCGGCGGACCGTCACACAGTCCGCGACCTTGCATCGGTCGTGAACCACAAACGGGGTCAACTCCAATGGGCGCTCGGCGCATCAAGGCAGCTGAGGAAGATCCATCTCCTTGCGGAAACTCCTGTCGAAAGCGCCCGCCGGAACGAACCTGCGAAGGAAGCTGACCTGACGCGCCTTGGATCCGGCAGCGTAACGGCGCTTGGGCGTTGACGCCGTGGCAGCCTTGACGACGACCTTCGCAACGACGTCGGGCGCATCCGCGCTCTCCATGGCCTCGCTCAGGAAGCGATCCCGCGCCGCGCGTTCAACGTCGTAGACGTCAAGCGGCGCATCGGACCGGACGAGGTTCCGGTCGAACGCCGTGCGCGTGAAGGCGGGCTCGACGAGCACCACTCGCACGCCCTGGCCGCGAATTTCATGGTCCAGGGACTCGGAGAAGCCTTCGACTGCATGCTTGCTCGCGCCGTACAGCGCCATATAGGGCGCCGGGATCAGCCCCATGACCGAGCTGATGTTGACGATGCGACCGGCCTTCTGAGCCCGCATGATAGGTAAAACGGCTCGGGTCGTTCGGATGATGCCGAACAGGTTGACGTCGAACATGGCGTGGGCCTGCGCGATCGAGGATTCCTCCGCAGCCCCGCTGATGCCGAAGCCGGCATTGTTGACCAAGAGGTCGATCCGGCCCGTCTCATCGAAGACCGTCTCGATCATATGGGCGACCGACACGTCGTCGGTGACGTCGCAGGTGAGCATCCTGATATCGCCGCTCGCGGCGACGGCCGGCTTCCGGCTCGTGCCGAACACACGGTATCCGGCAGCCCGCAGGGCCTTGGCGGTTTCGAGGCCGATGCCGGAGGCCGCCCCGGTCACGATGGCGGTCTTGCTCGAGGTCTGGTTCACGATGCTCTCCTTCCGAGGGCCGCCTGCGGGCGACCCTCGCTTATAAATTACGAACATAATATATGATGGCAAGGCGCGAATTGCATTGGGGCGGGTTGTCCGGTGCGCCAGGGCACCGGAATGCGCATCCGCCCGTCCAAGTCCCCTCGACGGAGCATATGCTGCCACTGCATCTGGGGACCTCCCTTCCCCGCAGGCGCAGAGCATAATCCCGCCCACCGATAGCAGGGGGCGGCGGCCGGAACTCGGTCCTCATCGCCGTGTGGCCCCGAGGCGTGTACCGACGCCGCGCGTCAGGAGGCGAGCGCCGGGTCCGGTTCGGGCATCCCTGCGCACCAGCTCGTTCGGGGGCAGCCTCGGCCGAGAACAGTCTTCTCGCCGCAAAGGCCGTCGCGTTCACGCGGGCATGGTGATGATCCCCGCCGAAAGGGCAGCGAACATCCCCGCGACGCTGAGCGCCGCCGCGATCATGGCGCCACCGGGTGTGCCATGCCCATCCGCGGAAGGCTCCCGGCGAGCGGACAGCGAACGACGCGGCCTGCGCCCTGAGCCGCGAAGGACAGCCTGCAGAAGGAAGAGGAGCTGTCCGGCCGATGGCTTCCGGCAGGACCCCCGCCGCTGCTTGCAGTCGCCCGGCCCGGAAGGCCGATCGGGCGAAGGGCCGTCAGGGCGCGACGGAATCCTGCGCCGCCTGAAGGAGTTCCTCCGCCAGGGCCTCGTTATCAACGGCGCGCGCCAGGACGACCGCCCCGACGAGCGTCGCCATCGTCGCCAGGGCTCGCTGCCGACGGCGCTCCTTCAAGGCCCCGGGTGTCAGGCCAGCCAACAGGGACGCCAGTCGCTCCACGCCCTGCGTGAACCGCGCCCGGACGAGGCTGCCCGACAATTCGCGGGAGACATCGTTCGCCAGAGCCGCCAGGGGACAGCCCTTCCCGGGCGTCTGGACATGGCCCAGGGACAGGTAGTTCGCGACCACGGTATCCGTGGTGCCCCGGTGTTCCTCCGCGAGCGCCGCGTCGAACGCCTCGGCCGCCAGCGCATCCTTGTTGGCGAACTGGCCATAGAAGCCGCCATGGGTCAGTCCGGCGGCCGCCATGATGTCCACGACCCCGACACCGTGGAGTCCCCTCTCGCGGAACAGGGCCGCGGCGACCTCGACCACGCGTTGCCGGTTGATCCTGGCCTGCTCCTGCGAAACTCTCGGCATGGCCCGATCCCTCCGTGCGCCCGACACCAATATAGATGCGCGCCGTCATCTAAAGAAGGTCGTTCACATCGCGCGCGCGAGCGCGATCCCTGAGGGCAGTCGACCGGCCTGCGCGAGGGGGCGAAGCGCAGGCCGGTCGCCGTACCGGGCACGCACCGGGTGAGCGCCCGATCCTCCAAGGCCTCGGGGCCGGGGCGTCACGCTTGCGCGTGGTGCGGCACCGCGCCCGGACCGGCCGGAACGTCCGTTCCACGCGGCTCGCGTGCGACCCGGAACCAGAGGGCATAGAGGGCCGGCAGGAACAGCAGCGTCAGGAGCGTCCCGACCCCGACGCCGCCGATCAGCACGTAGGCCAGAGCCCCCCAGAACACGGAGTGGGTCAGCGGGATGAAGGCGAGCATCGCGGCGGCCGCCGTGAGGATCACCGGGCGGGCTCGGCGCACCGTCGACTCGACGATGGCCTCGTAGTCCGACAGCCCCGCCGCGCGGTCGTGGTGGATCTGGTCCACCAGGATCAGCGTGTTGCGCATCAGGATGCCCGACAGCGCGATCAGGCCGAGGATCGCGTTGAAGCCGAAGGGCTGGTGGAAGACGAGCAGCGTCGGGACGGCGCCGACGAGGCCGAGCGGCGCGGTCGCGAACACCATGAACATGGTGGTGAAAGAGCGCACCTGCAGCATGATGACCGTCAGCGTCACGATCAGCATCAGCGGGAAGACCGTCACCAGCGCCTTCATGGCCTTCTCGCTCTCCTCCACCGACCCGGCCGTGTCGATGCGGTAGCCGGGCGGCAGCTTCGCCCTGATCGCCGCGAGTTCAGGGACGATCTGGGCATGGATGTCCGGCGGCTGCTTGCCGTCGATCACGTCGCCCTGCACGCGGATGTAGGTCTCGCGGTTGTAGCGCTTGAGCACCGCATCCTCGGCGCGGCTCTCCAGGTGGGCCACCTGCGAGAGCGGGATCTGCCGCCCGTCCCTGGTGGCAAGCGTCAAGTCGCCGATGTCGCCGAGCGAGCGGCGCTCCGGGCCAGGGCTACGCAGGAGCACGTCCACGGAGCGCAGGTTCTCGCGCACCTGGGTCGCGGGGGTGCCGTTGAGGTAGCTCTGCAGCTGCTGGCCGGCCTCCTTCGGTGTCAGGCCGATCAGGCGAAGGCGCTCCTGATCGAGGGCGAGGTGCAGGGTCGGCGTTCTGTCACCCCAATCGAGATGGACGAGGCGCATATTGGGGTTGGCCATCATGACGTCGCGCACCTCCGCGGCAATGCCGCGGATGACGTTGAGGTCCGGTCCGACCACCCGGAAGGCGACGGGGAAGCGCACCGGCGGCCCGAACACGATCTGCAGCACGCGCACCCGCGCCTCGGGGAAGAGGCCGGCGTCGACGAGCTGGCGCACCTTGCCGCGCAACACGTCGCGGGCATGGGAATCCGCGGTCTGGACGACGATCTGCGCGAAGGCGGGGTCCGGCAGCTCGGGGTCGAAGGACAGCACGAAGCGCGGCATGCCCTGACCGATGTAGCTCGTAATCGCGCGCGCCTCGGGGAGCGCCCGCACGGCCGCCTCGACCTTTCTCACGCTGGCCTCGGTGGTCGCGAAGGCGGAACCGGTCGGCAGCGTCACCTCGACGATGAGTTCCGAGCGCTCCGAATTCGGGAAGAACTGCTTCTCGACCTTACTCATGCCGACCACGGCCGCCGCGAACAAAGCCACGGTGATGCCGGCCGCCATCCACTTGTGGTCGACAGAGGCCCGCACCACGCGGCGCAGGCGCTGGTAGTTCCTGGTGGCGTAGATCGCCGCGTGGCCGCCCTCGACCGTCTTGATGTCGGGCAGGAGCTTGACGCCGAGATAGGGCGTGAAGGTCACGGCCACGATCCACGAGACGACCAGAGAGAACGCCACGACCCAGAAGATGTTGCCGGCATACTCGCCCGCCGTGGAGGCGGCGAAGCCCACGGGCAGGAAGCCCGCGATGGTGACGATGGTGCCGGTGAGCATCGGCGCGGCGGTGGCACTCCAAGCGTAGGTGGCCGCCGAGATCCGGTCGGCCCCTTCCTCCATGCGCACCACCATCATCTCGATGGCGATGATCGCGTCGTCCACGAGCAGACCGAGGGAGATGATCAGGGCGCCGAGCGTGATGCGGTCGAAGTCGCGGCCGGTGACCATCATCACCACGAACACCGCCGAGAGGGTCAGCGGCACGGCCAGCGCCACCACGATGCCGACCCGGAAACCCAGCGCCACCAGGCTCACGAAGATCACCACCGACAGAGCGGTGAAGAACTTCACCATGAATTCGTGGATGGCGTCGTCGATGACCTTCGCCTGGTCGGTGATCTTGGTGAAGGTCACGCCGGTCGGAAGCGCGTGGTGGATCGCCACCTCCTCGGCGTTGAGCGCCTCGCCGAGGCTGAGGCCGTTGAAGCCCGGCTTCATCACGAGGCCGAGCACCAGGGCCGGCTCGCCGTCGTTGCGGATCGCGAAGGCCTTCGGATCCTCGTAGCCGCGCTTCACTGCGGCGATGTCGCCGAGCTTGAGGCTGCGGTCGCCGGCCGCCACCGGCAGGTTGCGGATCGCGTCGAGGCCATCGATGGCTCCGTCGAGCCGCAGGTAAACGCGCGGCCCGTCGGCCTCGACGAAGCCCGCCGGCGTCACGTCGTTCTGGTTGGCCAAAGCGGCCAGGAGCTGCTGGCCGGTGATGCCGAGCGTCGCGAGACGCTGGTAGGAGACCTCGACGAAGATCTTCTGCGCCTGCTCGCCCAGGATGTTGATCTTCTCGACGCCGGGCACGCGCAGCAGCCGCTGGCGAAGGTCCTCGGCGCGCAGAACGAGGTGCCGGTGCGGCAGACCCTGCGCCTGGAGGGCGTAGAGGGCGAAGTAGACGTCCGAGAACTCGTCGTTGAACAGGGGTCCGAGCACGCCGCGCGGGAGGGTGGAGGCTTGGTCCGAGAGCTTCTTGCGCGCCTGGTAGAATTCCGAAGGGAGCTTGGCCGGCGGCATCGAGTCCTTGAAGAACACCTTCATCAGCATGAGGCCAGGACGGACCGTCGTCTCGACCCGGTCGTAGTAGTCGAGTTCCTGCAGGCGTTTCTCGAGCGGGTCGGCGACCTGCCGCTGGATCTCGTCGGTGGTCGCGCCGGGCCACGCGGCGGAGACCGCCATCGTCTTGACCGTGAAGGTCGGATCCTCTGCCCGGCCGAGCTTTTCGAAGGCGAAGATGCCTGCGGCGGTGACCGCGAGCAGGAGGAACAGCGTGACGGCGCGCTCGCGCACCGCCAGGGCCGAGAGGTTGAAGCGGGAGGCGGTCATCGGCCGGCCTCGGCCACGCTCGAGCCGGCCAGCCGGACCTTCTCCCCGGCCTTGAGGAGATGGGCGCCGAGGGAAACGATCCGGTCGCCCGGATTCAGGCCGGCGGCGACGTCCGCGCTCTCCTCGGACAGGCGCGTGACGGTGACGGGCTGCGCCGTGACCGTCTGAGTCCGGGCATCGTAGCGCCAGACGGCCGAGCCGCCGCCCTGATCGAACAGGGCGCCGAGCGGAACCGACACCGAAGCCGTCGCCTGCGGCTGGACGGGGCACAACCGGAGGGTGACCGTCGCCCCGAGCGGCGCGGTCTCGCCGCCGCCGGAGAGGATGTAGCGGGCGCGGTAGGTTCGGGTCGCCGGGTCGGCCGTGGCCGAAAGCTCCCGGAGCCGGGCCGGATAGGTGGTCTCCCCCTCCGCGTAGAGGGTCGCCGAAGCCGTGCCCTTCGCCCGCTGCCGGCTCCCTTCCGGCAGGAACACCTCCGCCTCT
>NZ_JBFUGA010000179.1:0-6391 GCF_056403155.1 Methylobacterium sp. P3_A11 | reverse complement strand
GCCTCCCGCCGGCCCACCGGCAGCGCCCGCCACAGGCGGCCGACGAGGTCGGCGAGGCCGCCCGGCAGCAGGATGATGATGGCCACGAAGGCCGTCCCCAGGAGGAGCTGCCAGAGGAACGGCAGGTCGCCCGAGAGGTTCGCCGCGAGGTAGTCGATCGCGATGGTGCCGAGCACCGGGCCGAGCAGCGTGCCGCGGCCGCCGAGCGCCACCCAGATGACCAGCTCGGTGCCGAACAGGAAGCCGGCATTCTCGGGCGCGACCACCCCCGAGGCGTTGGCGAACAGGAAGCCGGCGAGCCCCGCGATCCCGGCGAGCGCGGCGGTCAGCCGGATCTGCAGGCGCCGCGGGTTGAGGCCGAGATAGGCGCAGCGCGCCTCGTTGTCCCGGAGCGCCACGAGGGCACGGCCGGCATCGGCCCGGACCAGGATCCAGGCCGCCAGCGTGACGGCGATCAGGAACAGCGCCGCGAGGCGGAAATAGCCCTCGATCTCGAAGGGCAGCACGTCGAAGCCGACGAGGCCGCTGCTGGAGCCGGTCCATTCCCCGCCCGAGTAGATGAGCTGCACCACGACGATCGGGACGACCAGCGAGATCACCGAGGCGTAGAGCGGTGTCGAGCGGTGGTAGAAGGACAGCCAGCCGACCGCGAGGCCGAGGAGCGCCGGCACGACGAGCGACGCCGCGACCGCCGCGGCGATCCCCAGCGGCGTCGCCCCGTAGGCGGCGAGGATCATCGCGGTGGCGTAGGCGCCGACGCCGAAGAACGCCGCCTGCCCGAAGGTCAGGATCCCCGCGAAGCCCCAGAGCAGGTCCACCGTGACGGCCAGCACCGCGTAGATCATCGAGCGGGTCAGGACGTTGACCGCGAAGGTGTCGAGGAACAGCGGCGCGATCCAGAGGGCCAGCGCCGCCAGGGCCGCGACCACGAAGGGCGCGGCGCGGGACATGCGGCGTCCGCGGGGCGCCGCGGCGGCGCGCTCGGCGACGGGCAGGGTCTCAAGCACGGGAGAAACCTTTCGGGCTGATCCGCAGCACGAGGGCGGCCAGCACCGCGACGGCGATGCTGCCCAGGATCGGGCTCACGAAGGTGCTGATCAGGACCTGCGCGGCCCCGAAGACGAGGCAGGCCGCCGCGAGCGCCAGGTACGAGGCGTCGGCGACCATCACCAGCATGAAGGCGCCGATCAGCCAGGAGACGCCCATGTTCGGGTCGACGCTGGTGAGCGGCGTCAGCAGGACGCCGGCGAGGCCCGCGAAGCCGGCGCCGAGCATGAACACGACGAGGCGCACGCGGCCCGTGTCGATGCCGAGGCTGCGCGCCAGGGTCTCGTTCATGATCACCGCCCGAGCCGAGAGGCCGAGCCGGGTCCGCTCGATGGTCAGCGCGAACAGCGTGCCGATCGCCAGGGCGATGCCGAGCGCGACGAGCCGGTAGGCGGAGTAGTCGACGCCGAGGATCTCGACGGTGCCGGCGTAGAGGTTCGGGGTGAGCTGGACGTCCCGGCCGAAGGCCAGGGTGATGAGCTGCCCGATCACGATGCCGAGCCCCCAGGTGGCGAGGATCGCGTCCAGCGGCCGCCGGTAGAGCGGGCGGATGATGAAGTGCTCGGCGAGGCCGCCCAACGCCGCGCCGACCGCGAAGGCCAGCGGCAGGGCCAGCCACGGATTGAGCCCGAGCCTGGCGGTCACCACCGCGCAGTAGGCGCCGACCGTCAGCCACGCCCCGTGGGCGAAGTTGATGATCTTGAGCACGCCGAAGATCGCCAGGAGGCCGATCGCGACGATGAACAGGATCGCCGCCGTGGTCAGGATATCGAGGGTGAGCAGCATCGGGGATTCCGTGTGCGCGTGTCGTCGCGGGCTGAGGGAGGCATGTGGCGGGTGACGACGGTCCCCTCCCCCTCTGCGGGCTTGCCGAGTCACGTATCGACCGCGGCACCGCGGCTTCCGGACCGGGCGCGGGTCCCCTCTCCCGTGCGGGAGAGGGACTGGGTGAGGGGTGTGACCTCTCCGGAGAAGTCTCGTCCAAGACAGCGCGACGACGGCGCGCTCGATCCAGGAGCGTCTAATCCCTCACCCCAACCCTCTCCCGCACGGGAGAGGGGGCACGTGGCGCTCCGTGATCGACGTCGGCGCGAGACGGGTGGATATCGTCACCCGGGAGGGCAAGGCCTCGTGCCCCGCCCCTCATTGCAGCTTCGGGCACTGCGCGCCGGGATCGACGTCCTTGAAGCTCCCGGCGACCTTCACGGTGCCGTCCTTCTGGATCTGGCCGAGATACATGGTCAGCGGCGCGTGGTGCTGCTTGCTCATGGTGATCGTGCCCCGCGGCCCCGTGAAGCTCACGGTCGGCAGCGCCTCCAGCACCTTGGCGGTCTCGGTCCCGCCCGCCTTCTCGACGGCGGCCTTGTAGAGGTAGATCGCCTCGTATTCCGGCACCGAGAGGTCGTTCGGGGTGCGCAGCTCCGCGCCGAACTTCTTCTGCATCGCCGCCAGGAAGGCCTTGTTCTCCGCGCTGTCGATCCCGGTGACGTAGGAAGCCGAGAGGTAGACGCCCTCGGCGTCCGCGCCCATGCTCTTGGCCGTCCCCTCGTCCAGGGCGAGGTTGGCGAAGGGCAGCGTCACACCCGCGCCGCGCAGCTGCTTGGTCAGCGTCACGTTCGGCGCGCCGCCCGCGGTCGAGGTGATCAGCGCGTCGGGCTTGGCCTCCTTCAGCTTGGAGATGATCGCCGTCCAGTCGCTCCCGTCCATCGGCAGGTATTCCTCGCCCAGAACCTTGCCGCCGGTCTTCTCGACGTAGCTCTTGGCGAAGCCCAGCATGCCGCGACCGAAGGCGTAGTCGCTGCCGATCAGGAAGTAGGTCTTGGCGCCCTTCGCCTTGAAGGCGTCCACCACCGGCGGAACCTGCTGCTCCGGCACCCAGGCGTCCACGAACATGTTCTTGTTGCAGGAATGGCCCTCGTAGAACGAGGTGTAGATGTACGGCACCTTGCCCTTGGTGACGGCGGGCAGTCCGGCGTTGCGGGCCGCGCTCGTCTCCATCGAGATCAGGACGTCGACCTTCTTCTGGTAGATCAGGCTGTCGAAGGCCTTCTGGGCGCCGGCCGCCCCGGAGGCGTCGTCGGCCACTTCCAGGGCGAGCTTACGACCGAGGACGCCGCCCTTGGCGTTGATCTCCTCGACAGCGAGTTCGGCCGACTGCACCACCGAGGGCGCCACGACGCTGTTGGCACCCGACAGGCCGATCGGGATGCCGATGACGATCGGCTTGGAATCGGCGGCCTGCGCGGCCGTGGCGGCGAGGGCGAGCGCCGTGGCGCCGACGAGGGACCATTTCACCATGAACGAGCTCCTTGGGACGGACGGGGGCGGATACGGATCGCGGATCAGCCGTAGATGTCGGTGCGGCGGTCGCGCAGCAGGGAATTGTGCGTGTTCAGGTCCTTGCGGCCGGCCTCGGCGAGGTCGACCAGCGCCGAGAGGGTCTCGGTGCGGTCCCGGCTCGCCGGGCCGGCGAGCGGCCAGCCCTTGGGGCCGATGATCAGGCTCTGGCCCTCGAAGGGTTGGCCGCGCTCGATCCCGACCCGGTCGGCGCAGGCGATGAAGATGCCGTTCGAATGGGCCGCCGCGCGGTGCAGGGTGTTGGCCATGGCGGCCTCGCCCGCGGGCTGGTCGGGCATCGGCACCCAGTTGGTCGGGATGCAGACGATCTCGGCGCCGCCGAGCGCCAGCTGCCGGAAGGTCTCGGGGAACCAGCCGTCGTAGCAGATCGCGACGCCGACCTTGCCGAGCGCCGTTTCGAAGACCGGGAAGCCGAGGTCACCCTTGGCGAAGAACACGTTCTCCTGGTCCCAGAGATGCGCCTTGCGGTAGGTGCCGATGTAGCCCTCAGGCCCGACGATCACGGCGGCGTTGTAGAGGACGTCGCCGGCGGATTCGGCGATCCCCGCCACGACGTGCACGCCGAGTTCCGCGGCGAGCGCCGCCCAGGCCCGGGTGGTCGGCCCGTCCGGTACCGGCTCGGCGAGCGCGGCGGCCTCCGCGGCGGAGTCGAACACGTAGCCGGTGCTGGCGAGTTCCGGCAGCACGATCAGCCGGCCGCCCTCCGCGGCGGCGGCGCGGACGAGATCCGACGCACGGGCCATATTGGCCGCAACTTCGCCGATCTGCGGCTCGAACTGGATACAGGAGACCCGTATCGGTGGGCGCGCGGAACCGTTCGCTTGGATCATGAAAGCTCCAAAACGCAAAAAGCCCCTGGGCACGGACGCAATCGTCCGCGAACCAGAGGCTTCAAAGCCGTGATGTAGTGCAGCAATCCTGCTGCGGGGCAACCTTGCCCGGTTAGACTACGATACGCGCCCCGGTACGGACTGCAAGACCATAAATGCGGCAGGCTGCTGCGATCAGGTCTTTTCCGCCAACGCGATGCGCAGGCCGAGACCGCTCATCGCCTCGTGGGCCGAGACCACGCTCTCGGCGACGCTCGACATCGGCACGCGGGCGGCGGTGGCCCGGTCCCGGAGCAGCTTGTAGGCGGCGTCCTCGTCGATCCGGTTCAGGTCCACGAGCAGCCGGACCGCCTTCTCGACGGTGCGGCGGCCCTTCATGGTCTCCTCCAGCCGGTTGATCTTGCTGGTGAGCCGGCCCTCGTAGCCGCGCCGGTAGCGGGCCAGGGCGAACTGGGTCAGCACGCCCCGCGGATGGAGCGGCTTGTTGAGCACGCCGTGGGCGTTGACGTCGGCGATCGCCTTCAGGGAGGTCGGGCTCTCGTAGGCCACGATGGCGATCACGGCGGGCTCCAGCGCCTCGATCGACGGCAGCAGGTGCATCACCTGGGCGTCGTCGAGCTGGATGAACAGGGTATCGATGTCGGCCGGCAGGGCGGCGGGCGGCGGCCACGCCAGGGACACCGCGCAGCCGAGGCGGCGGAGCTGCTCCAGCAGCGCGGCGCCCTCCTCGTCCTTGGGGTGGATGACGAGGGCGCGGGCGCGCCGCAGGTCGTCCAGGATCTTGCGGGCGGGGGCGGTCACGCGGCGAGCCCCTCCTCCAGCCAGTTCGTCTCGAACCGGGACCACGCGAGATAGGGATCGGGCCGCACAGGCCGCCGCGCCCGCCAGACCACGTCGAACTGACCGTCCGCGCGGGCGACGCCGATGCCGGGGGTGAGCCAGATGTGGCGGGTCTCGCCGTCGAAGGCGAGGTCGCCCTCCGGCGCCGCGAGGCGCTGCCGCAGGGCCGCCGCGCCGAGGCGCTCGGCGTCGAGGGTGCCGGCCTCCGTGAGTGCCCGGGCGAAGAGATGGACCTGCGCGTAGGCGGTCTCCGACCACATGCTGGTGGGGCGCTCGGGCCCGAACCGGGCCTGGAAGGCGGCGACGAAGCGCCGGTTCTCCTCGCTTGCGAGCGACCCGAAATACGGGGCCGCCAGGACGTGGCCGGTGCAGTGCTCGGGGCCGATCGCGTGGATCTGGCCCTCCGCCAGGGTCAGGYTGGCGATCGGGCAGCGGGCGCGGTCGATGCCGGATTCCGCGTAGGCGCGGTAGAGCCGCTCGGCCCCGCGCCCCACCACGGTGGAGAAGACCGCGTCCGGCGCGGCGTCGCGGATCGCCGCGATCATGGCGGCGTGGGCCGCGTCATCCGCGTCGAGGGCCGCGTACAGCTCGCCCACGATGGTCCCGCCCTTCGCCTCGATCAGGTCGCGCATGACCCGGTTCGATTCCCGCGGGTAGATGTAGTCGGACCCGATCAGGAAGATCCGCCGCCCCTGCTCCTGCAGGAGGTAGTCGGCCAGGGCGAAGACGTTCTGGTTGAGGGTCGCGCCGGTGTAGATGATGTTCTCCGAGTACTCGAAGCCCTCGTAGATCGACGGGTACCAGAGCAGGCCGTTGTGCCGCTCCATGGTGGACAGCACCGACTTCCGGCTCGCCGAGAGCGAGCAGCCGAACACCACCTCGACCCCGTCCTCGGCGAGCATCCGCCGGGCCAGGGTGCGGTAGGCGTCGATGTCGCCGGCGGGATCGTAGCAGACCGGCTCGATCGGGCGGCCGAGCACGCCGCCGGCCGTGTTGATCTCCTCGATGGCGAGGGCTGTGCCGAGGAAGTGCTCGGTCTCGGTGACGCCGCTCACCCCGCTGCGGGAGAACAGGACGCCGACCCGCCACGTCGCTTCATCCTTGGCCGCCATGGTCCCCCCGGGCTCGCCGCAGGCGCCCGGACGGCTGCGCGCCCCGCTGTCCTAGCCGAGGGAGGACCCGCCGCGAAAGCCGTTCCCCGGGCCGCCGGGGGCGGACCCGGGGGGAAAGGGGGCAACGCCGCGTCCCGCGGGTCCGGCCGCCCTCACCCGGCGGCCGGACCCGCCGTCCGCGCCGGCCGGCTCACGAACCGGGAG
>NZ_JBFUGA010000178.1:0-6554 GCF_056403155.1 Methylobacterium sp. P3_A11 | reverse complement strand
CCGTTGCACATGTTGCCGGCCTCCTCGCCCGCCAGATGGTGGTCCATCTCGGCGTTGAGCGCCCGCTCGGCCAGGGCCTTCTTCAGCTCATCCAGCAGGCCGTCGGCCTCGAACGCCGTCTTCGGATCGGCCTCGGCCAGGAGCTGATCCGGGAGCGCGTCAGGGATACGGGGTGCCTTGCGTCGTGCCATCGGGAACCTCCTTCGGATCCACTATGGCCGCCCCCACACGAAATTCCTGACAGTCCCCGTTCCATGGCGGGGGCGGGCATGCGAGGAATGACGTCCCCTACGGCTTGGAGGACGTCCCCGGCGCCGCTCAGGCCGCTTCCTTCGCTTATCCCGAGACCCGCAACCTTGCGTCCTTCGAGCGAGGATGGAATGACAGCTGCCACGGCTACGACATGGCGTTCTTCGACAGCATTATCCGGTCGATCAAATCCCGATATCGCATCGATGAGAGACGCGTCTTCGTCGCCGGCTTATCGTGGGGCTGCGATTACGCTGCAGCGCTGGCGTGCTGCAGAGGCAATGTGATCTGAGGCATTGCGGCGGCCTGCAGCGACGAGTTCAAGGACCCCACCAATTCTGCAATCTATTTCAACGGTTCATGCCCCGTCACTTCGAAGGCAGCCATCCAGTTCACCCATCAGGAGACGAGTGACCCGCTCTACCCGGCACCGATTTTCGCTGCCACGAGCCGGCTATTTCAGACCCYTAATGCCTGTCCAGCCAAGGCGCCCAAACCGGACGGGCCGAATTGCGTTGCCTACCAGGGATGCAGGCAAGATTTGGTCGAATGCGCCTTTAAGAACATCGGTCATGCTCCTGGCGCGAACTGGGCGGCCGACACCTGGGCATTCTTCTCCAGATTGCGCTGAGCGTGCGCCAGTCGATGCCGGTAGTCGCGCTGCTGCGGCCGTCTGTGACACGGCCGGACGCCTGCCGAAACGGARGAGTGCGCCGAAGCCGAAGAAGGCGGCGAGGCGCAGGGGACGAGCAGCGATCATCTGCGCGCCGCCGAGCAGAAGGGACCGGACGAGAGGGCGGGGCGCGAGGCGTGGTTTGAGGGTCTGTCCGATCTCGATCCAACCCCGCCTCGTATCCCTCGACGAGACCTGAATCTCGACCAACATGGCCCGCACCCGCGGGCGTTCACCGCGCGGCGAGCGGCTGCGCTCGCCAGTGCCGCATGGCCACTGGAAGACCACGACCTTCGTGGCGGGCCTACGCTTGTCCAGGATGTTTGATCTCGCGGTGTTGTGCTCGACCGTTGAACGCTGTGGCGGAAGCCGGAACGTGGCGCCCGTACCGCCTTGGATTGAGATAAGAGCTGCGGTGCCGCCACGCTTCGAAGAACGATTGATGCACCCGGCATGGATTTCCCGGGCTTGCAGCGGCGCTCACAATGGTAGACCGAGCACAGCCCTGACATCCTTGGATTGCCTATGAAACTCCGAATGCCAATCCTGTCCCGCCGGCATGGTCCGTTATTCGGCAATGCGCTTCCGGGGTTCGATCCGACTTATTATCTGAATCGTAATCCCGATGTACGTGAGGCTGGCTTGAACCCGCTTCAGCACTTTCTTGCTCACGGATGGAGGGAGGGACGTGATCCGAGCGCAGGTTTCAGTACGTCGGGCTATCTCGCGGCAAATCCAGATGTCGCAGCCTCAGACCAAAATCCCCTGCTTCATTTCCTGGAGAACGGCCTTGCCGAGGGCCGAACCGGTTTCACGGCCGGAAGCACTTCCGTGCCTGCACTGGAGCCGAGTCCGCACCATTGGGCGCCGGCCTCATCGAATCCTGAAGTTACAATTGCTCTTCAGGGCTTCATTGATGAGGCCAACCATGCTCGCATCCGTGGTTGGGCATTCAATCCAGCGTCACCTAATTCCCCGACCATCATCACCATCATTGTCAATCAATCCCCTGTCAATACAGTGATAGCGGGAAAATTTCGTCCTGATCTGCGCGAGGCAAGTATCGGAAACGCACATCACGGATTTACTTACACATTCTTTCCGCCCCTCAGCACCGACATCCAACAGACAATCGTGGTTCGTCGCAGCGCAGACGGTCAGGACATCGGGCGGGCCGTGCTGCCTGCAATGCGAAGGAACTGACGCACACAACCGGAGAAGCGGTCGAACACGATTTGGTCGGACTCGACGGTGACCACCGGCCGGTCGTTGACCATCAGGGCGCCGGCGTGCTCGACGCGCAGGAAGCCGTGCTCGGGATGGACGCCGAAGAACTGCGGCGCGGTCCAGCCCAGCCGGTGCGCCTCGGCACCGTGATAATCGATGAAGGCCAGCGCGTTCGCCCGCATTGCCGCCCCCTTCGCCGACAGGAGATATCGGCACCGCGAGGCGTGTCCGCATAGGCGTTCGATCTGGCCGCGTCAGAAGACGACGGCGAGCGGTTTCAGTCTCCGATCCCTCTAAACCTCGAACCAGAAGCTGGCGCCTTCCTCGCACATGCCCTCTCGATGCATGTACTTGATGGGGGCGATGATGTCGGATACAGGCTTATAATAAAACATCATAGCAAGGATGTATTGTTCGTTCCAAAATAATCTATCGCAAACTTCAGGGTACTCATACGGCAGATGTATGTCGTGCACGTGCACGATCACGCCGGACTTGAGAAGCGGATAAATCCTAAGAAAGAAATGCGTCGTATCGCTACCGTGAAACAGGAGGTGGCTGCCGTCAAGCATCAGAACATCACCGTCTTCCAGAGACTGGAAGTATAACGGGTCAACATCGAGACGGCCATCTGAAACCCACTTGTCAGCGATTTGGCGGACGCTAGAACGCGGATTCGGATCGATGCACTCAATCTTAGTATTAAGCCCGTACTTGCTGATGGCGCGGCGGGCAAATTTTGTACTATTCCCGCTGCCGATCTCGATATATCGGGCAGGCTTTCGAGTGGCAAGGATGGTCGTGAGGGCCAACGCGTCGCCGTAACTGAAGTAGCCATTCGGCAGGTACGGGGTCCGGCTATCAACGTCGCGATCCTGCACGTCGGAGAAGTCGGCGAATTGCTTCATGTCGTCGGCAAATGTCGCGAACTGCCGGATTTTACGCGCCATGCGCTCACGTAGCCAAACATATGGCGAGCGATTCAACTCAGTTTTTACGACGTAGTCGCCGTCTAGAGGCACAGCCAGACCGGGATTTTGATATCCCGGCATGAGCACCCTTCCATTAGTGTAATAGGGCACCATAGCGTGGGCGCCAGCGAACATTTCGATCGTCGGATGCGTGATCTTTTCGCCCGTTCCACTCATTATCGATAGAGCCTATCCGCCAGCAAATCGAGTTGCGCGGCAATTAGCACATCCGAAGTGCGATGAGCAAATATTGGAATAGAAAATGTGTGAATTCGTACTTTTTTCAAGCCACCCAGATCAGGGTATATTTTCCTTTATGCGAAGATAATCTGCGTATAGCTTGATTCATTTTTGCCGCGCCGACGGTCAAAAGCGGGAAATTTTGCATATTACCGCTTTAAAGTGAGTTCATGACGGATCTTTCGATTTGAGAAAATGTCATAAAAATTTTGGTATATGAATTTTTTGGTTCGACAACTCAGACGTTGTTCTGGCCGGCGCGGCTCGACGATCGTAGATCTGAAACTACCCGACCAGAAATTCGGCGTAGATCATCCGTTCAGATTTGGCCTGCGAAACAGGGCGCGACACTGGATCGCTTGTGAGCCTTATTTTGTGCGGTTCGACCATGAATCCAGCCGCACTCCACCCCTTCAATCAAAGGCGTAGTGCCTGGAGAGACATATTGCCGGGCTTCGATCCGATATATTATCAATATTGATATCCAGACATGCGCAATTCTGGGGCAGATCTGCAAAAACATTGTGTTAATATCGGAAGGAAAGTGGGACGAGATCAGAGTGACTGATTCAGCACGGCGGGCTATCTTGCTGCCAATCAAGATGTTGCGTTGGCTGATCAGAACCCGCTTCTGCATTTCCTTAATTTAGGTGTATGGTCCCGGGATGTTGTGTGACGGATCGAGCCTGAAGCGTTCGGGCTCTTTGGTCCAGATCTGGAGGACATGCTCGTAGGGCGTGAGGCCACGCAGGGTCTTCAGCCGACGGGCATGGTTGTAGGCGTCGACGAACAGCTGCAGGTGCGCCCGGAGCTGTGCGTGGGTCTCGTAGTGGTAGCGCTTGACCGTGGCGTCCTTGATGGTGCGGTTCATCCGCTCGACCTGACCGTTGGTCCAGGGATGGTTGGGTTTGGTCAGGCGATGCTCGATGCCGTGCTCGTGGCAGACGCGATCGAACATGTGCCGGCTGTAGAGAGCTGTCGGGCCTGAGCGGTTGCGCGGGGCATGGCAGAACTGCACCCCATTGTCGGTCAGCACGGTGTGGATCTTGTACGGCACGAACACGACCAGCGCGCGAAGGAAGTCCGATGCTGTGTAGCGGTTCGCTTCAGCTTCCAGCTTGACGAAAGCCAGCTTCGAGGTTCGGTCGATGGCCACAAACAGGTAGAGCTTGCCCTGTTCTGTCCTGACCTCGGCGATATCGATGTGCACGTAGCCGATGGGGTAATCGGCGAAGCGCTTCTTCTTGGGCTTGTCGCCTTCCATCTCGGGCAGGCGGCTGATACCGTGCCGCTCAAGGCAACGGTGCAGCGACGAGCGGGTCAGGTGCGGGATCGTGGGCTGCAGGCCGTAGAGGCAGTCGTCCAGCGGCAACAGGGTATGCCGGCGGAAGGCGACGATGATGGCCTCCTCCTTTGGGGTCAGAACCGTCGAACGGGGCTGCTTCGGCCCCATGGCGGCATCGCCTGTCGTCTGCCGAGCTCGCCACTTCTGGATCGTCGTCGGGCTGACGCCGTAGCGCTTGGCCGCAACTCTCACGCTTTCTTGATGTAGCTGTATTGCGCGACGGACCGCCTCCGTCGTGCGGGCGCTGCCGTGGAGAATTTGGCCCATAGCGCATCCCTCGCCGCATGGTGATCAACCGTACCACCACACCGCGGGATCAAACACCTAGGGTTTGCAGAAAGTAGAAGCGGCTTTGGTAAAGAGCTGAATCCGCTGGCGCCGAGACCGAACGCATCGATAGATCCCCTCAAGATGCTGCATCCTCCAACAATTCATGAACCGATCTCGCTTCAAGACTTCATTGATGAGGTCGACCACACCTTCATCCGGGGGTGGCGTTGAATGGCACGTCGAGTATGACTTCGGCGACCTTAATCATTCTGGTCAAGGGGCGGTTAAATGGGCGAGCGACAGCGAAGGACTTTCGACCAGACTTGTTGCGCGATAATATTGGCAATGGCGACCACGATTTTCGTTATGATTTTAATCCTCTGCTCAAATCAGTTTCTGATAAAACTTTTATCGTTCAGAGATCTAATGACGGATTAGAGATTTGCCGCGTCGAGCTTTGCGCGCGAAATAGCTGAGCGTTTCAACGGGAAGCAAAAAAAGGGCCGCGCCGGCGGACCGGGCGGGCCTTCCCAGATCCGGGCTCGGGGGGATCGGCGGCCAAAGTCAGGGCGCCCAAGACGTATGCACGATGTTGATACTGCCGATCAGTGCAGCAGGCGGCCTTATAGTTAGGACCATGGTGCCGAACGCGTCGCTGGCACTGACGAGCTCGCATTTGATCCGTTTGTCCATCGTGTCCAAGCGCTTCTCGACGCCGTCGATCCGCTCTTGCAGCGCTTCGTTGTCTTTTTCGATTTCGGAGCGCGGGACGGAGATCATCGATCCCCTGCATGATATTAGTGTGCCGGGCTTCGGCCGCAGTCTGAGCCGACTTTTTCGCATCCACGAGCGAGTTCTGCTGCTCCTCGATGCGGGCGAGGGCGATCAGGGCGCGCGTTTCGGAGTTAGCGTCGGCGCCCTCCTCGTAACCGGCAGACATGGCAAGGGGATTTCTCGAGGTTCGAGCGCGGCAGAGAAGGTCTTCACCGAGGCCGGGCGGGACGGGTGGTGGCACGCGCTCGGCGACGCCTTCAGCGATGAGGTCGTGCACCTTGCGCGGGACCAACGGCCGACGGACGCGGCGGGGCTTCTCGTGGGACATGGCGGCTAGCCTCGAGCTGAGCAGCTACTTGCCGAAGATCCGCCGCGCCGACGGCGCGATGCCGGCGACGCCGATCACCGAGAGCACGTTGGCATTCTCCATCGCGTCATACGGTGCCGGCAGCTTCGCGACCTGCCAATTGACCCGGAAGGTGCTATCCGGAACGATCGCGCCGAAGCGGATCGTGCGGAGCGCGAACGCTGTCAGGAGGGACTGTCAGGATCATCGGGACTGTCAGGAATTTCGTGTGGGGGCGGCCATAGTGGATCCGAAGGAGGTTCCCGATGGCACGACGCAAGGCACCCCGTATCCCTGACGCGCTCCCGGATCAGCTCCTGGCCGAGGCCGATCCGAAGACGGCGTTCGAGGCCGACGGCCTGCTGGATGAGCTGAAGAAGGCCCTGGCCGAGCGGGCGCTCAACGCCGAGATGGACCACCATCTGGCGGGCGAGGAGGCCGGCAACATGTGCAACGGGC
>NZ_JBFUGA010000177.1:0-6657 GCF_056403155.1 Methylobacterium sp. P3_A11 | reverse complement strand
CGGCGAGCCCGACCACGACGGCACGCGCCGCCCCGCCGGCCCCGAGCACGACGGCGGTGCCGCCGGCGCGGGCCGGCCAGGCTTCGCCCAGGCTCTGGTCGAGATGGGCGCAGAAGCCCGGCGCGTCGGTGTTGTCGCCGCGGATCCGCCCGTCGGGCTCGACCACCAGGGTGTTCACCGCGCCGATCTTTTCCGCCCGCGGCGTCAGGGTGTCGGCGAGGGCGAAGGCCGCCTCCTTGTGGGGGATCGTGACATTGCCGCCCCGGTAGCCGGAGGCGGGCAGGCCGCGGACGAAGTCCGGAAACGCTTCCGGGGCGACGTCCAGGCGCTCGTAGGAACCCGCAAGCCCGTGCTCGGCGAGCCAGTGGCCGTGGATCAGCGGCGAGCGCGAATGGGCGATCGGGTGGCCGACCACGAAGGCGCGGGCGATCGGGGCGCGGGAGATCGGGGCGCCGGTCACGCGGCGCAGGCCTTCGCGAGGCGGCAGTCGGGGCCGCCGGCCGCCTCGATCTGCAGGGTCGCGTGGCCGATGCCGAAGCGCTCGCGCAGGGCGTCGGCGGTCTCGATGAGGAAGCCGTTCCCGGCCGGAAGCCGGACCGGGTGGTCCTCGGCCATCACGAGGTGGACCGTGAGGGCGACGCTCGTGGTGCTCATCGGCCAGATGTGGAGGTCGTGGAGGTCGGCGACGCCGGGCCGCGCGCGCAGGAAGCCGCTCACCGCCTCGGGGGAGATCTCCGGCGGCACGGCGTCCAGCGACATCGCCACGCTGTCGCGCAGGAGGCCCCAGGTCGCCCAGACCACGAGGCCCGCGACGACGAGGCTGACCGCCGGGTCGAGCCAGACGAGCCCGGTGAGCTGGATCACGAGGCCGGCCACCACCACGCCGGCCGAGACGGCGGCGTCGGCCGCCATGTGCAGAAAGGCGCCGCGGATGTTGATGTCGCCCTTGGCGCCGCTGGCGAAGAGCCACGCGGTCAGGCCGTTGACGAGGATTCCCAGGGCGGCCACCACCATCACGGTCGTGCCCGCGACCGGCTCGGGATGGACCAGCCGGACCAGCGCCTCCCAGATCACCGCCCCCATGGCGATCAGCAGGAACACGGCATTGAACAGGGCCGCCAGGATCGAGGAGCCGCGATAGCCGTAAGTGAAGCGCGCGCTGGCGCGGCGGCGCACGAGGATCGCGGCGATCCAGGCCGCGGCGAGGCCGAGAACGTCCGAGAGGTTGTGGCCGGCATCGGCCACCAGGGAGATCGAATTGCTGAGATAGCCGTAGACCGCCTCCACGCCCACGAAGGCGGTGTTGAGCGCGATGCCGATGGCGAAGGCCGGCCCGAAATTCTTCGGGGCATGCCCGTGGCCGCCATGACCGCCATGGCCATGACCACCATGACCGCCCTGGGCAGGGCTCCCGTGCGAATGGCCCGCGTGCGCGTGGTCGTGTCCGGCCAAGGCGATGGTCCCTCAGAAATCCAGAAGCCCGGCGGCGCGCAGGCGGGCGAGGAGCGGCAGGAGCGGCAGCCCCAGCACGGTGCTGTGGTCGCCCGCGACCGTGTCGAACAGGTGGATCCCCGCCCCTTCCAGCTGGTAGCCGCCGACGCTCGACCGCACCCGGGCCTCGCCGGCGCACTCCACATAGGCCGCGATGGCCCGGTCATCGAGGGGCCGCAGGGTCAGCCGGGCGGTCTCCACGAAGGCGTCCTCGACCGTCCCGGCCAGGACCACCGCGGAATGCAAAGCGTGGGTCCGGCCGGCGAGGCGGGCGAGCTGCGCCCGGGCCGCCGCAGCATCGGCCGGCTTGTGGAACACGACGCCGTCGAGGTCGAGCACCTGGTCGGCGCCGATGACCAGCCGGCCGGGGAGGCGCGCCGCCACCGATTGGGCCTTGGCGCGGGCGAGGGTCAGGGCGAGGTCGGGCGGGGACAGGCCGGCGCTCTCCGCCTCCAGGGCGCGCTCGTCCACGTCGGGGGTGGCGGTCTCGACCGGAAGGGCGGCGCTCTCCAGGAGGAGGCGCCGGGTCGGGCTGGTCGAGGCGAGGAGGAGCGGGTCCGGACCGGTCCAGGGCGAGCGAGGCATCGCGCCAGTGTCACGGATCCTGGGGCAGGTGCAAGCCGGAGAATGCCCCTGCGACGGGGCTGCGACGAGCCCCGCCGCCGGACTCAACCGGCCGGCGGGGCTGTCGCGGGGCCGATACGCAACCTGGCGCCCGAACACGATCCTGGCAGGGAGCGGTTAGGGGAAGGTCAACGGCCCGATCGCGCCGCCGGCCGATTCCGTGCCGCGGCGGCACAGACGATGACGGGACAGGCGCGTCTCCCTCCCCCGTGGGGGGAGGGAGGGCGCGTCCGCCTCAGGTGTTCATCGAGTCGAAGAAGTCGCCGTTGCTCTTGGTCTGACGCAGCTTGTCGAGCAGGAACTCGATCGCGTCGGTGACGCCCATCGGGTTGAGGATGCGGCGCAGCACGTAGGTCTTCTTGAGGGCGTCCGGCGGGACCAGCAGCTCCTCCTTGCGGGTGCCCGAGCGGGTGATGTCGATCGCCGGGAAGATGCGCTTGTCCGAGACCTTGCGGTCCAGGATGATCTCGGAGTTGCCGGTGCCCTTGAACTCCTCGAAGATCACCTCGTCCATGCGCGAGCCGGTGTCGATGAGCGCGGTGGCGATGATCGAGAGGGAGCCGCCCTCCTCGATGTTGCGGGCGGCACCGAAGAAGCGCTTGGGCCGCTGCAGGGCGTTGGCGTCGACACCGCCGGTGAGCACCTTGCCGGAGGACGGCACCACCGTGTTGTAGGCGCGGCCAAGGCGGGTGATCGAGTCGAGCAGGATGACGACGTCGCGGCCGTGCTCCACGAGGCGCTTGGCCTTCTCGATCACCATCTCGGCGACCTGCACGTGGCGGGTGGCCGGCTCGTCGAAGGTCGAGGCGATGACCTCGCCCTTCACCGAGCGCTGCATGTCGGTGACCTCCTCGGGCCGCTCGTCGATGAGCAGCACGATCAGGTAGCATTCCGGGTGGTTGAGGGTGATCGACTGGGCGATGTTCTGCATCAGCACGGTCTTACCCGTGCGCGGCGGCGCCACGATCAGGGCGCGCTGGCCCTTTCCGATCGGCGCCACGATGTCGATGATCCGCGGGGAGAAGTCCTTCTTGGTCGGGTTGTCCAGCTCGAGCTTGAACCGCTTCGTCGGGAAGAGCGGCGTCAGGTTGTCGAAGTGGACCTTGTGCTTGATTTTTTCCGGATTTTCGAAGTTGATCGTGTTGACCTTCAGAAGGGCAAAGTAGCGCTCGCCGTCCTTGGGGCCGCGGATCGGGCCTTCGACGGTGTCGCCGGTGCGCAGGCCGAAGCGGCGGATCTGGGTCGGCGAGATGTAGATATCGTCGGGACCCGGCAGGTAGTTCGAGTCGGAGGAGCGCAGGAAGCCGAAGCCGTCCTGCAGCACCTCGACGGTGCCCGAGCCGATGATCTCGACCTCCTTGGCAGCGAGCTGCTTCAGGATGGCGAACATCAACTCCTGCTTGCGCATGGTCGAGGCGTTCTCGACCTCGACCTCCTCGGCGAAGGCGGTCAGGTCGGTGGGCGTCTTGGACTTGAGGTCCTGGAGCTTGACCTCGCGGACGCCTTCGAGGGCGGCGGGCATGGCGGGCACATCGGCCGGCTCCGCGGTCTCGAGATCGGCGAGGGCGTCGGGGTTTGGCGTCATGGATGTCTTGCAACCGACGGAGAAGGTGGGAGGGCCGGTTCTGTGCCAGGCACCCGGGGGATGGGCACCGGAGAGCGGGCCGCGCTGCGGCGAGGGGCCCGAGATCTGAGTGGCGAAACCGATGAGGCAGGACCCTCGCGGCTCACGGGCGCGCTGCGGCGCAGACCTTGTGATGAGGGCACGACAGGGATAACGCCTTTTCTTCCGGTACTCAAGGGGTCGCTGCGGTGACCGTCGGGGGCCTCGCCGGGGCGCCGCGTCGGCGCTACACGGGCGCTGCCCGGGACCGGTTGCGGAACTGGGCCGGCGCGCGGCCGTTCCCCGTCCCGGTGCTGCGGCGCAGCAGACCGTCGAATCGAGAGTTCCCCCTGACCGCCATGCGCGACGACGCCACCGGACGCACCCTCACCACGCACGAGCCCCGCCGGATGCCCTGGCTCGACATCGTCTTCGGCTTCGGCCCGATGCTGCCGATCGCCGTCGGCGCCGCCGGGACGTGGTGGCTGAACGGCAAGCCCCTCGATTACCTGGTGGCGCTGTTCACCCTGCTCTACGCCGCCTCGATCCTGCTGTTCCTGGCCGGGGTGCGCCGGGGCGTCAGCTTCCGGACCGAGGGCGGGCCGCACGTGTCTCAGATCGTGACGATGCTGGTCCTCTACGGGCTCGGGCTGTTCAGCCTGTTCGCGGCGGTGATGGGCAAGGCGGTGCCGGCGCTGGCGATGCTGATCCTCGGCTACGCGGTCGTCGGGATCCTCGATCCGATCGCCGCGCGGGCCGGTGAGGTTCCCCTCGCCCATGCCCGCCTGCGCCCGCTCCAGATGCCGATCGCCGTGGTGAGCCTCGCGGTGCTGCTCTGGCTCAAGCTGACGGCGCCGTACTGAGAGCGCCCTACGGGCTGCCCGCGGGTCGGGCATGCCCGGCAGAGGCTGCGAACCGCCGCTGGATGCGCCGCGCCTGTCCGGGCGCCCCTGTCCGGACGCGCGACGGACGCCGGCATCCGGAAACCGAATTCCCCTTTCGCACCGCATGCTCTAGAGCCCGACCACAGGATCTCCGCTCGCCGGAGACGACTCAGGATCCGATCCGGACCCGGGTTTCGGGTCCGCGGGAAGCGAACACGTTCACATGTCCAAGGCCGACACCGCCAGGGCCGAGAAGCCCGAAACCCTGAAGCCCCGCCTGCCGCGCGGCTTCGTCGACCGGCGCGCCGACGAGATCGCCGCGCAGGGGCGGATGCTGGAGACGATCCGGAGGAGCTTCGAACTCTACGGGTTCGAGGCCCTGGAGACGCCCTTCGTCGAGTACACCGAGGCCCTGGGCAAGTTCCTGCCCGACCTCGACCGCCCGAACGCCGGGGTGTTCTCGTTCCAGGACGACGACGAGGCGTGGCTGTCCTTACGCTACGACCTCACGGCGCCGCTCGCCCGGTTCGTCGCCGAGAATTACGACGCCCTGCCCAAGCCCTATCGCAGCTACCGGGCGGGCATCGTCTTCCGCAACGAGAAGCCGGGGCCGGGCCGGTTCCGCCAGTTCATGCAGTTCGACGCCGACATCGTCGGCGCCGGCAGCATCGCGGCCGATGCCGAGACCTGCATGCTGATGGCCGACACGCTGAACCGCCTCGGGCTCGGCGGCCAATATGTGGTCAAGGTCAACAACCGCAAGGTGCTGGACGGGGTGATGGAGGCGATCGGGCTCTCCGGCCCCGACAAGGCCGGCCAGCGCCTCACCGTGCTGCGGGCGATCGACAAGCTCGACCGGCTGGGTGTCGACGGCGTGCGCGACCTTCTGGGCGCCGGCCGCAAGGACGAGAGCGGCGACTTCACCAAGGGCGCGGGCCTCGACGCAGCGGCGATCGGCCGGATCCTCGCCTACGTGTCGTTCCAGGCCGACGCCGCCGACGGCGCCGACAAGATGGCGTTCTGGGAAAAGTTCTTCGCGGGCTGGCACGATGCGGTCGGCGATTCGGAGACCGGCCGCGAGGGGATCGCCGAATTGCACGCGATCATGCGCCTCTGCGCCGCCGCCGGCTACGGCCACGACGTGATCCGGGCCGATCCGAGCGTGGTGCGCGGCCTCGAATACTATACCGGCCCGGTCTACGAGGCGGAGCTGACGTTTCCCGTCACCAACGAGGACGGCCAGACCGTGCGCTTCGGCTCCGTGGCGGGCGGCGGGCGCTACGACGGCCTCGTCGGGCGGTTCCGGGCCGAGCCGGTGCCGGCCACCGGCTTCTCCATCGGCGTCTCGCGCCTGTTCTCGGCCCTGCAGCTCGTGGGCAGCCCGCTGCTTTCCGGCGTCGAGACGCCCGGTCCGGTGGTGGTGCTGGTCCTCGACCGGGAGAACATGGCCGATTACCAGCGGCTGGTGGCCCTCCTGCGGGCCGACGGAATCCGGGCTGAACTCTATCTCGGCGCCGCCGGCATGAAGGCGCAGATGAAATACGCCGACCGCCGCCGCGCCCCCGTCGCGGTCATCCAGGGCTCGAACGAGCGCCTGGCCGGCGAGGTCCAGATCAAGGACCTGATCGCGGGCGCCCAGGCGGCCGAGTCCATCGCCAGCAACGCCGAGTGGAAGGCGGCGCGGCCGGCGCAGGTGTCCTGCCCGGAGGCCGACATGGTGGCGCAAGTCCGCGCCGTGCTGGCCCGGCACTTCCCGGTCTCCGCGGACTGAGGCGGCGGACCGGGGCGTTCACGGGTCGAACGCGGCGGCTCCTCGGGCGTTGTCGTCCGTCGGCGCCGTTGAAAGGCCGGGGAGAGCGGGATGCGCGCGAGGATCCTCATCCTGTCGGCCGGACTGGTCCTCGCCGGCGCGGTGCCCGCCTGGGCAGCCCGGCCATCCCTCGATCGATTGCCGAGCGCGACGGTCCGCGCGACGCCCGGGACCGGCAGCGCGCCGGTCCTGAGCACCGGTCTGGCGGGCGCCCCGGCCCTGACGGCGCTCGCCCGGCGCAAGCC
>NZ_JBFUGA010000176.1:0-6753 GCF_056403155.1 Methylobacterium sp. P3_A11 | reverse complement strand
ATGGAGAGCTTCTTCCACACTCTCAAGGTCGAGCTCGTTCATCAGCGGCGATGGGCAACCCGAGATGAGGCGCGACGCGACCTGTTCGCTTACATCGAGGGCTACTACAATCGGCAACGCATCCATTCGGCGCTCGGCTATCTCACGCCCGAGCAGGCCGAGCAAAACGCGAGCTAAACTCCCCGTGTCCGCGAAATCAGGGGAGGATCATTGCTCTTGCGGCTCAGGAGGGCAAGCTTCTCCCGCAGCCACGCCTCCAGCGCTTCGACCACCGGTCGGCTTCGTTCCTGACGGGCCGCCCGTCGCTCCTCGGCCGAGCGCCCGCGGATCTCGGCCTCGATCCGGTAGAGCGCGGCGATGCGCGACAGCGCCTCAATGGCGATCGGCGAGGCCGCGGCGAGGTCGTAGAATTGCCGACGTACATGGCTCCAGCAGTAGGCCAGCCGCACGGCGCCGCCCTTGGCCAGGCTCTCATAGGCCGCGTAGCCGTCGACCTGAAGCACGCCTGCAAACCCGCAGAGATGCGCGATCGGTCGTCCGGCCGTGCGATCGGGGGCATAGACGTAGGCGACGCCGGGCGGATCCGTCCCGCCCCAGGGCCGGTCGTCGCGCGCATACGCCCAGAGCTGGCCGGTCTTAGTGCGACCGCGGCCCGGATCGAGCACCGGTGCCGTGGTCTCGTCGGCAAACAACTTGCCTGAGCACTTGAGCGTCTCCAGCAGCCGCACGTGCACGGGCCGGAGGAGGAAGGCGGCGCGCCCGACCCAGTCGGCCAGCGTCGAGCGGTCGAGGCTGACGCCCTGGCGGGCGAAGATCTGCGCCTGCCGGTAGAGCGGCAGGTGGTCGGCGTATTTGGAGACGAGTACCTGCGCGACGAGCGCGTCGGTGGGTAGGCCGCCTTCGATCAGACGCGCCGGCGCGGGTGCCTGCACGACCGCGTCCCCGCAGGCACGGCAAGCGTAGCGCGGGCGGCGGATCACCAGCACCCGGAACTGCGCCGGCACCACATCGAGGCGCTCGGATACGTCCTCGCCGATCCGGTGCAGGGCACCCGAGCAGCACGGGCAGGCGAGGTTGCCGATATCCACGACGGTCTCGATCCGCGGCAGGTGGGCGGGCAGTGCACCACGGTTCGTGCGCCGCTTGACCCTCCGCGCCTCCTTTTTGGCGGGCTCGCTTTCCTCGGCGGCAAAGCCCGCAGCCTCGACCTGCTCGGCCTCCTCAAGCCCGAGCAGGAGTTGATCCTCAGGCAGGCTCTTGGCGCGGCGGCCGAAGCGGTGGCGCTGCATGGCCAGGATGATCTGGCGCAGCCGCTCGTTCTCGGCGCGCTCCTCGGCGAGCAGCGCCTTGAGCGTCTCGGGATCGTCGGATGAGGGCGAAGCAGGCGCGGCCACGAAGCGGATTAGATCATATCTGCCAGTGACTTGCCACTGCGATGAAGCCCGTCGGCCAGCCTTCTTGCTCAGCCTGCAACCGCCGGTACGCTCACGGCACGAGCCGCATGGACGCGCTTCCAGTCCAAGCCCTCCACAAGCGCAGCGAGTTGCGCCGCGCTCAGCCGAACCACGCCGTCCTCGATCTTCGGCCAGCAGAACTGGCCAGCCTCCAGACGCTTGGTCGCGAGGACCAGTCCGCTTCCATCCCAGACCAAGAGCTTCACCCGGTCAGTGCGTTTTGACCGGAACACGTAGACCGTGCCGGAGAACGGGTCCGCGCCCATCGCGTCCCGGACCAGAGTGGCCAATCCGTCCATGCCCTTGCGGAAGTCCACGGGCCGTGTGGCCAGCATCACGCGCACCGCACCGAACGGCCCGATCATGGGCAAGCCTTCAGCGCCTGGATCACCGCCGCGATCTGAGCCGCGCTCGCGCCCTGAGCGATGCGGACCGTGGCGCCTGCGATCTCGACTTCGATGCTGCGCCAGCCGCATCGCTCCCCCAGCTCTGGGCTCAGCTCGGCAGACGTCGGCTCCTGCCGGCCCACACTCAGAACGGCCGGCACGAACTGCAATGGGCGATGATCGTCGTGCCTCTCAGCCTGACGCATCAGGCGCCGCCACGTGAACAGCTGAGAGGCGCTCAGTCCATGTCGGCGGGCCACCGCGCTGATCGAGGTGCCCGGCCCATCACTCTCGGCGACGATGGCGGCCTTCTCCTCATCCGTCCACGTTCGCCGCCGGCCAGCCCCGGTGAACAGCTCCAGGCGCCGGACCGGCTCCGACATAGCCATACGCTCTGACATCGACATGTGACGGAGCTCCCATCCCGCTCCGTATGTCGCCTTCACGCGGCCTGCCGGAAGGTGCCGTCCAGACAGCGCTTACGCTTTGGCCTGGGCCGAACCGTGTAGGACGGCGCGCAGCAGCGCGAGCTCGTGCCGGTCGCCGTCGACTGCTGCGGATGTGAAGACCGGCATCGTCCTGACTTCAATGTTAGGCGGAGTGGTGAGAAGCGGCTGGCACAACAGCCGAGCGCAGGCTCCTCAGCTCTTGTCCGCCTTGGACGGAGCAGCGGCGATATCTCCGCCCAGTGCTCCGCCCACTGGCGTTTGCATGATCGCGCCGGTCGGCACCACCGGAGCGCCCGAGTGAGCCCCATCGCCGTGCTCGTGAAGCAGGTTCTCAACTTCCTCAATCAGGGCCGAAGGGCGGTATGGCTTCGAGAGGAACTGTGCGCCAGCCGGCAGATCACCGGGGGCAGGCCGCATCTTACCAGAGGTCAGGATGATACCGACAGTTGGCCAACGGTGACGGACAAGGCGAGCGAGGCCGAGCCCGTCTATGTCGCCCGGCATGTTCCAATCAGTGAATAGCACCCGTACGTCACCACGTGCTTCCAGGAGCGTCATAGCCTCCCGAGCATCACGTGCCTCAAGGGTACGAAAGCCGGCGTCCGAGAGAATGTCAGCAGCGATCATGCGAACAAGCACGTCATCCTCAACCACGAGGACCGCAACAGGTCTGATGTCTAACTTAGATGTCACTGTCTCACCCTGCCACAAGCTTGATCATCGTCAGATCGAGAGCGTCTGTGGGGCTCAGACACAGCGATATTGTTTACCGTGACGAGCCGCTCCTCTTGAGCGAGGAAGTGCTGGCCCGCGTGTCCTTAAGCTGATGCCTAGAGCACGGACGACCGGCGGGGCAGCTGCCAGAGGTCGTCCTTGTTCGGGAACGGCTCCAGTCGCTCGCCGACCGCAAAGGTCAGGGCGGTCAGGAGAACCGGCATGAGGAGCACGGCAGCGGTGATCATCGCCGCCACTTCAGCGCTGGGCGTAGGGGCCGGGATAGACCACCCGCACCGCGCGGCCAGAGCGATCCTGCTGCGCATCGCGCGCACTGGCTGCCGGCAGGGCGGGGGCGCGGCTGTGCAGGGCGACCATGGCCGGAAGCGGCTTGGTGATCAGCGTCTCAGCATGCCCTGCACCACCGAAGGCCAGAACCCCGCAGAGGATTGCGCCGAAGCCCGTACCAGCAGCGGCAGCGAGCGTGAGCGGTGAGGTGGTGCGCGGCATGATCGAGTTCCCCCTGTCTTTGTTGGCCAATGATTAGCTGTCAAATCGTTGGATGTCAAACGATGAGTGATCTATGCCTTGCAGCGCTCATCGTGCTACATGGAAGCCATGACCCAGCCCGCTCGCCGCTTTCCGACCCAGACCGCCTCCGAACAAGCTGATGAGGGTGCGTCCGGCCCTGACGTGCTGCCGCTGGACCGGCAGCTGTGCTTCTCGGTCTATGCCGCGGCCCACGCGTTCACGGCCGCCTACAAGCCGCTGCTTGAGCCGCTCGGTCTCACCTATCCGCAGTACCTCGCCATGCTGGCGCTGTGGGAGGAGGACGGGCAGAGCGTGAAGCAGATCGCCACGCGGCTGCACCTCGACTCCGGGACGGTGACGCCGCTGCTCAAGCGCTTGGAGCGCGATGGTCTGCTGCGCCGTGGGCGCGATCCGGCCGACGAGCGGCTGCTGCGGGTGGAACTGACCGACGCCGGGCGCGCTCTGCGCCGGAAGGCGGGTGCTGTCCGGGAGCGGATTGTCTGCGCGCTCGGCGAGAGTGAGGAGCCCATCCAGGCGCTCAAGCGCGAGATCGATAGGGTCACCGCTCTGTTGGGACACCCTGAGAGCGCCGGAAGTGGCACACCTGAGTAGGTGCCAGCTTTAAGCACAGTCATGACGGCGGCCCAACCGTCAGCACCCAAGATTGTGAGTGCGCTCGCCGCATTATCTCGCCCCAAATGTGGCATGCGTCGGCACATACCAGCCATGCCTTAGCGCAACTCGATCTGGACACAATTGATCTGTTTTAGCGTCACCACTTGTAACAACAATGGGTACGCAGGTTGTTATTCAAAGTCCGACCGTCTCTTCTGGCCGCTTTCGCAGCTGTGTGCATGATCACTGCGGGCGGCGAGGGTAAAGCAGCATCCGGTCAGCAGGCAGGCGTCGCGTCGTGGTACGGCCCCGGCTTCCACGGTCGCAAAACGGCCAACGGCGAGCGCTTCGACATGAACGCGCTGACGGCCGCGCACCGCACTTTGCCGCTGGGGACGCATGTGCGGGTGACCAATACGCGCACAGGTCAGTCGGTCGTGGTGCGCATCAACGACCGCGGCCCTTACGTCGGCCGGCGCGTGATCGACCTGTCGAAAGCCTCGGCCCAGGCGATCGGCATGTCCGACCTTGCCACGGTGAGCATCGCGCGCTTGTAACGCGACGGCGGCCGCCGTGTACCGCGCGTGGAAGGCCCGGGCGGTGACTTCGCCCCAAGCCTGAGAGCGGAATACGTTCGACATATCGTCCGGCCGCAGACCCTCACCGCGTAGCTCAGCTCACGCCCTTTAGGACGTTGGAGCGAGCGCGATCAGCACCCGAACGGGGGCAAGTCAGAGCAGGTGGTCGGGCATCATGCTGGGCGGCTTAGTCGTCGGAGGGTGGGTACATCACGACGGCCGCGGAGCGCGGAGCCGATCTCGCCCGCATCATGGATCAGTCGGGCCATCGGGATCCGCGGACAGTGGTCGGCTACATCCGCCGCGCCAACGCCTTCAAGGGGCACTCGGGGAGTGGCTTTCTGTAGGCAGCGTGACCGCCTGATAGGATCTTGCCGTCCTGAACCTGATATCAGGCGGCGAGAACGAGTTCACCTTCCCGGGTAGCCCCCTCGCAGCCCGCCGACTTGATCCGGTAGCAAGGCTCGCCTGATCGATCGTCTGGCATGAGCCGAACCACCTCAAAAAGACCGTCGACGACGCTACTCTTGTTGCCGGCGTATGTGATCCCGAGCTGCCGGACACTCTGGCCGACCTTGAACTTGTGAGACATCTCTCGTCCTCCAGTAATGACGCTTTGCGGGGCGAGGGCTGGCCTACCGCCGGGCTTTGGCCTTGCGAGCGGCGAAGCGTGCATCGCGCGCAGCCTTCTGCTCGGTAGCGAGTGCGACCTGCCGCTCTGCCTTCTCGGCAGCCAAACGAGCGACTTCGGCCTCTGCGCGCTCCCTCGCCGCAAGCGCTTCAGCCTCACGCTCAGCTTCAGCGACAAGACGAGTTGCTTCTCGCTCGTTGGATCGCACTTCCCGCGCCTCGACGAGGGCTTGCCGCTCGGCCTGCCGCGCAAGGACAGCCGGATCATCAGCTGCCGGGCGTGCCCGGAACCGGTCTAGAGTGACCTGCCGTGCTTTGGCGGTCTCCTCAAGCCGATCGGAGAACTGGTCGGTTTTGAATTGCCCCACGTACATTCTTTACGCCCACCACAGCGCAGCCGGGTGGCGAGAAACAGATGAAGCCGCTCCCAGAGGAACGGCTTCGAAACTCGTCATAGGCAGATGAGCGAGGCTCAGGCGGCCTGAAGGCTGCCAGCGGACTGCTTACCGGTGCGGCGGTCGGACTCCATTTCGTAGGAGACTTTCTGACCTTCGATCAGGTYGTTCATGCCGGCGCGCTCGACGGCGGAGATGTGCACGAACACGTCCTTGCCGCCGTCATCGGGCTGGATGAAGCCGAAGCCCTTGGTGTCGTTGAACCACTTAACGGTGCCAATGCTCATAGGTATTCCGTATCTATATAGGCAAACTAATGGGTCGAGCGCATGCACCGCACGCGCTCGGTCGATGATCGTCGAAAATGGGAGAGATGCAGAGCGCTCGCCCTGTTCAGGCGAAGCGGCCGAATATCTGGCCAAAAGTCGATTTAACATGGGTACGCCATTCGCGGGATAACCACAACCGCACAGCGTAAGTGGGTGAACGTCGACATGCCGAACCGAAGGAATTGACGATGCATATCAGCAGCAGGGTGCCGCACGACGATTTCCGGGAAGGCTTCACAGTCGGCTTCCAGCTCATCCAAGGGATAGGTGTCGAACCGCCGGCCGCACCAGCGGAGCCCGATGCGGTTGCCGACACGACGCGGTTCCTTCTGGGCGTTCGAGCCGGCATTGCGGCGGCTGGTGGCAAGCTCACGTAGGCGTGCCTACACCGGGCTTGTCACGTTGGCGGGCGGACTGGCTTGCGGCGGTCGATCGAGCGTCGTAGCCGGGCCGTATGAGCCCGCTCTCGTACTCCGGCTACCGCTTCCCACGTGACGTGATCCAGCGCGCCGTCTGGATGTACCTTCGCTTCACCCTCAGCTACCGCGATGTCGAGGAGCTCCTGGCCGAGCGCGGGATCATCGTCACGTACGAGAGCGTCCGCCGCTGGGTGCTCACCTTCGGTCCCGACGAGAGCGTCCGCCGCTGGGTGCTCACCTTCGGTCCCGTCAT
>NZ_JBFUGA010000175.1:0-7015 GCF_056403155.1 Methylobacterium sp. P3_A11 | reverse complement strand
GTCCTGCGCCAGGGCTGCGACCGGCGCGGCCTGCGCCAGGACGGCGAGCGAGGCGCCGGCGAGCAGGGTGCGCAGGGTGCGCAGGGTGACGCGCCGGACGACGCAGGGGAGGGGTTGGGCGGCTCTCATGGTCTCTCGCCGGATGCGACGCTGCGGGCAGCCGGCCGCGTTCGCCGGACTCGTCCCCGACGCCTCAAGCGGGCTGTTTAGAATTGTGATAAACTACTGTAATACTTGATGTTTCTCCGACCCGGACTACGGACAGCCGGGCGCATCCGCAAGCGGCCTTCACGCGGAAGGCGACGGCTGTTGCCGTTGCGACACGTATCGGTGAAGTGGGAGGCGGCGCCCCGGGGCTACCGCAGGCGCCCCGCGAGCCAGCCGGCCAGGACGTCCGCGACGGCGTCGCTGTTCGTCTCCAGCATCATCATGTGGCCGTTGCCGTGGAGGTCCCGGTCGGCCAGCCGGATCACGTCCGGCTTGGCGCCGGCCTGGGCCAGGAAGGCGATGGTGCACTCGTCGTAGGTGGCGTGGAAGGAGGCCTCCGCGGTCACCACCACGGTGGGCACCTTGGCGAGGTTCGGCAGGGTCCGGGCGGGCTCGCCCTGCAGCCAGCAGCGGATCCGCCCGTCCACCGCCTTGCCGTCGGATCCCTTGGCCTGCTGCGCGACGGCCAGGTCCTCGGGCGCCTTGACCGGCGGGTCGAAGGTCAGCGGCATGCGGGTCAGCCCGTAGGCGCGGGCGCGCCCGTCCCCGGTCTTCTCCCAGAAGTCCTTGCCGCCGCGGAACTGCACGTCGAAGAAGGGCGGCCCGTTGGGCTCGACGGCGACGTGCGCCTTCACGAGGTCCGGCCGCGCGTCGGAGACCGCCCAGCCGAACAGGGCCGCCTGGCCGTGGGTCAGCAGGATCGCCGGCCCGATCTTCTCGAGCAGCGCCGTCAGCGCGGGGTCGACCAGCTCCTCGGTCTGCTGGCTGTTGGCGAGGAACGGGACCTGGCTGGCGAAGAACTGGTCGAAGGCGGCGTTGCCCTGCACGCCGGCCCCGCCCGGCCAGCGGGTGTGCAGCTTGGCCTGGGGATACAGGTCGTAGACCTCGGGCGCCGTGTGGGTCCGCTCCAGGCTGCGGGTGCCGAGCCGGTCGTAGGGACCGTAGACCTCCGGGTTGGTGCCCGAGCGCCCGCGGCCGACCTGATCGACCACGTAGACCTGATAGCCCTTCTCGACGAAGCGCTGCACCCAGCCCGGCCGGCCGTCCGCGGTGGCAAGGTAGTTCACGCCGGTCTGGGCGAGGCCGTGGACCATCACCACCGGATAGGGTTGCGTGATCCGGGCCGGCGTGCGCGACTGCACGAACATCTGGCCGACCATCACGGTCTTGTCGCCGAGCTTCTCGTAGCGGCCGCCGATGTAGGCGTAKCCGGCGCGGGTCACCGGCTCGGCCGGCGCCGCGGCGGGCGGCTGCGCCTGGGGCGATTCCGAGGGCGGCGCGGCCTGGGCCGTGACCGGCGGCGGCTGGACCGGCACGGTTCCCTGGGCCAGGGCCGGTCCCGCGGCCAGGATCAGCCCCTGAACGGCGAGCAGCGCCGCGCGGGCGCCGTTCGCGATGCCGCTTCCGGCCATGCCGTCTCTCTCCCGGATGCGCGCCGCTCCGCGCGGGCGCTTATTGCGGGAAACGCAACGTTCGGCCAGCCTGGAAAGCTGCACGGGTCCGGGCGCGACGGCGGCCAGCCGGCCGGGGAAGCGTCGCGGTAACCAGGATCACGGCCGAGCCCGGCCCCGGACGCATGCCAGGCGCGACCGCGGCGGCGCTGGCGCGGGGCGGGCGGCGCGACCACCTTGGAGAGGCACCGGCGCCGTCTGCGGCGCCCCCCGCCCGGATGGCCCGCGCGGGGCGAAGCCAAGGACTCCCGCCGTGGATCCCGCAACCGCCAAGACCCTGGTCTCCGCCGCCCTGGTCGCCTCCATCGCCGTGTTCAGCCTGATGTCGCTCCAGGATGTCGTCGCCCTGATCCTGGCCGACCTGCGCGGCGCCGGCTCCGCCCCGGAGGCCGCCCCGGTCCCGGTCCGCGCCGACCGCCGGGACCCGCCRCAGGCCTGACCCGGCCCGCAGACCGGTCAGGCCCCGTCGTCCTCCCGGGCGCGGGCGCGCAGGAGGTATTTCTGCACCTTTCCGGTGGAGGTCTTGGGCAGGTCGCCGAACACGACGTGGCGCGGGAGCTTGTAGGAGGCCAGGCGCCCGCGGCACCACTGGATCAGCTCGTCGGCGCTCGGGCTCGCCCCCGGCTTCAGCTCCACGAAGGCGCAGGGCGTCTCGCCCCATTTCGCGTCGGGCTTGGCCACCACCGCGGCGGCGGCCACCGCGGGATGCTTGAACAGGGCATCCTCGACCTCGATCGACGAGATGTTCTCGCCCCCCGAGATGATGATGTCCTTCGAGCGGTCCTTGAGCTGCACATAGCCGTCCGGGTGCTTCACCCCGAGGTCGCCGGTGCGGAACCAGCCGCCCTTGAAGGCGGCCTGCGTGGCCGCCGGATTCTTGAGGTAGCCGCGCATCACCACGTTGCCGCGCATCATCACCTCGCCGATCGTCGCCCCGTCGGCGGGCACCGGCTCGAGGGTCTCCGGGTCGCGCACGTCCAGCCCCTCCAGCACCGGGTAGCGGACGCCCTGGCGGGCCTTCTTGGCCGCCCGCTGGTCGGCCGCCAGCGCGTCCCAGTCGGCGTGCCAGGCGTTGACCACGGCCGGACCGTAGCTCTCGGTCAGGCCGTAGAGATGGGTCACCTCGAACCCGGCCTCCGACATGCCGGCCAGCACCGCCTCCGGCGGCGGCGCCGCGGCGGTGAAGAAGGCGACGCGCCGGGGCAGGTCGCGGCGCTCGGCATCGGGGGCGTTGATCAGCATCTGCATGACGATCGGGGCGCCGCAGAGATGCGTGACCCCGTGCTCGGCCATCAGCCGGTACATCGCCTCCGCCCGCACGTGGCGCAGGCAGACATGGGTCCCGGCCACGATCGACAGGGTCCAGGGGAAGCACCAGCCGTTGCAGTGGAACATCGGCAGGGTCCAGAGATAGACCGGGTGCTGGCCGAGCCCGCCCGTGATGACGTTGCCGAGCGCCAGCAGCGCCGCCCCGCGATGGTGGTAGACCACGCCCTTCGGATCGCCGGTGGTGCCCGACGTGTAGTTCAGGGCGATCGCGTCCCACTCGTCGTCCGGCAGACGCCAGTCGTGCTCCGGGTCGCCCCCGGCCAGGAACGATTCGTAGTCGGTGTCGCCGAGGCGCGCGCCCGGGCCGCCATAGTCGGGGTCGTCGACGTCGATGACGAAGGGCTTGGTCTCCAGGCCCTCCAGCGCCGCGGCGGCCGTCCGGGAGAATTCGCGGTCGGTGATCAGCACCTTGGCCTCGCCGTGCTCCAGGCAGAAGCGGATCGCGTCGGCGTCGAGGCGGGTGTTGAGGGTGTTGAGCACCGCCCCGGTCATCGGCACGCCGTAATGGCACTCGACCATCTCGGGGGTGTTGGCGAGCAGCGCCGCCACGGTGTCGCCGCGGCCGAGCCCGCGCGCCGCCAGGGCCGAGGCGAGGCGGCGCGCCCGGGCGTAGAGGTCCCGGTAGGAGCGCCGCAGGGGGCCGTGGACCACCGCCACGTGGTCGGGAAAAACCCGCGCGGCCCGGTCGAGGTAGAGCAGGGGGGTCAGCGGCTGGTGATTGGCCGGGACGCGGTCGAGGTCGCGGTCGTAGATCGTGTCGCGGGCCATCCCCGTCCTCCCGGCAAAGTGTTGCCGGGACAGTAGCTGGCCGGGACGGGCGCGATCAATCGGGCGGCCGCCGGCGTCCTCAGTGGCGCGGCTCGTCCTCGGGCTCCGGCAGGAAGCGGGCGAGTTCGAAGCCGATCTCGATCATCAGGTGCTCGATCCGGTCGGTGAGCGCCGGCCGGTGCAGGGCGCGGGCGAGGTCGCGCAGGGCGATGATGTGCTCGGCCATCCGGTTCACCACCCGCTCGCTCTGCACGAGGTTGGCCGCCTGCTCCTCGGTGCGGTCGATGGCGATGCCGCGCCCGCGGGTCGCCCCGCCGGCCGGGTCCCGCTCGATCCGGCCGCGCATCAGCAGCGTGCGGATGCCGGTCCGCGTGTCCCGGGTTCGGAACTCCGCCTCCACGGGGCCGCCGGTCTCGGCCACCGCGTGCAGGTAGCTCTCGATCCGGATGCGATCCTCGGGATGGGTGCGGTCGAGGAAGGCCTCGAGGGACACCCCGGCGGCGGCGGTCTCGGGGTCGAGGCCGAGCAGACCCGCGAAGGAGGCCGACAGCGCCAGCTGTCCGGCCCAGTAATCGTGAGCCCAGGTGCCGACCACGCCGGAGGCCTCCAGAATCGATTGCGGGATCGGGGCTTCAGCCATGCCATTCCTCGCCGGAGCGACCGGGGTGAGTAAACTTGAGGTTTTCACCCCCGGCAAGCTCCTGGTATCTGCGCGGTCACGCTACGGTATCCTGGCGGCGCTGGAAAGGCTGTTAACCTCTTATCGATCGCGAATCTTAACTTGAAGTTTAGGTGGATGTCCTGTCGCGGGTCCGGAACCGAATGACCGGGCGGGCTCTGGTCTTAACGATGCGTTAACCATGCCGGCGTCACGTTGTGCCGGGACATCCTTGGGTCACAGGATCGCGGCACGCCGCGACTCGCATACCTGAGGTTTGAACGGACGGCGCAGCGACAGGCGGTCGCGAACGCCCGGACGGATGTACGGGGCCTTCTGGAGGACGCCCAGGATGAAAGCGATCACCTTCGTCACGCAGAAGGGCGGCAGCGGCAAGAGCACGCTGTGCATCTCCCTGGCGGTGGCCGCCCGGGAGGCGGGCCACACGGTCTGCATCCTGGAGATGGACCGGCAGGCGACGATCTCCGACTGGCTCGACCACCGCACCGCCGACGGTCCGGAGGTGGCGCAGATCGACGCCACGCAGATCGACGCCGTGATGGAGCGCCTGCGCGACTCGGCCTACGACTACGTGTTCATCGACACGCCGGGGGTCGATTCCACCGGCACCCTCTCGGCGATCCGCGCGGCGGACCTGTGCATCATCCCGTGCCGGCCGACCCCCGCGGACCTGCGGGCGTTCAAGCCGACGCTGGCCGCCGTCTACCGGCTGGAGAAGAAGTTCGCCTTCGTGCTGAACCAGACTCCGCCGCGCTCCTACCGGGTCCGCGACGCCGCGGACGGACTGGCGGTGCTCGGCATCCTGCCCGACGTCAACATCGTCGCCCGCGCCGACCATCAGGACGCGATCGGCCTCGGCCAGGGCGTCACGGAATTCAACCCCAAGGGTCAGGCCGCCGGGGAGGTCCGCCGCCTCTGGTCCTGGATCGAGCGCCGCACGCAGTCCCTGAGGTCGGGTCAGCATGTCCAAGCCGCCTAAGCTCAGCCTCGCGGCGATCGTGGCCTCGGCGAACCCGCAGGTGAATCCCCTCGCCCGATCCGCGCCGGGGGGCCGGCCGCAGGGTGCCGAGATCGTGTCGCTGACCCTGGCGCCCCCGGCGCCGAAGCCCGCGGCCACGCTCAAGCAGCGCGCCCGCCAGATGTCGGTCTACCTGGAGCCGCCGGTCTACGACCAGTTGCGCGACCTCGCCTATGCCGAGCGGACCAAGATGCACGCCTTGATCCTGGAGGGGCTCGACCTGCTGTTCAAGCAGCGCGGCGCCCAGTCGATCGCGCAGCTGACGGAGACGCCGCCGCGCTGAGGGAGATCCGCGCCGGCAGGCGGAGGGAAGCGGAGGGCGAGCGATCGGAGACCCGCGCCTGGCGGAGTTCGGGTCCCCGCGCCTGACGAGAGGCGGACAGGGGCAGTGAGGGTGGCCGGCTCGCGCGCCGGGCACGCGCCGACCGCGCCGCGGTGGCGCGCCCCGTCCCGAACCACGGCGCGAACATTGTGGCCCATGGCCGGGGCGGGATCCGCGCGATGGCGGATCTCTGATTTCTTACAACTTAACAGATAGTTGTTCGATTTTTCTCATCAAATGCACGAGATCCTCGGCTCCCTCTGGCGCAGGATCTGAACCCCGACGGCCGCCGTCGTTCAGGCTTCCTTTACGCGACCGCTACAATTCTGGGTGGACCCGGTCGCGGTCCTCTGGACGCGGGCGGGTCCGGTCCGGTTCCGGACCCCGGTCACGCGTAGAGTTTGGTGAACCCCACGATGGTGCGCACGACGCTCCCCAGGCCGGCGCGCCTCGCCCTGCGGCTCATGGCCATCTCGGGCGTGGCCCTGGCCACGGCCAACTGCGCGACCTCGCCTCAGCAGAAGMTCGCCGCCGGGAACGGCATCGACCCGAAATATGGGGTCAAGGCGAGCCCGCGCCTCTACAACGAGGGCGACGCGATCCCGAAGGGCGGCGGGCGCCGCTATACCGGCAAGCCCTACGTGGTGGCCGGGCAGACCTACGTGCCCAAGGAGAATCCGAACGGCTACGTCCGCGAGGGGCTCGCCTCCTGGTACGGCTCGGCCTTTCACGGCCGGATGACCGCCAACGGCGAGGTGTTCGATCGCCACTCGATCGCCGCCGCCCACCCGACCCTGCCGCTGCCGAGCTACGCCCGGGTGACGAATCTCGACAACGGCTACTCGATGGTGGTGCGCGTCAACGACCGCGGCCCCTACCATGCCGGGCGCGTCATGGACGTGTCCGAGGAGGCGGCCGATGCGCTGGGCTTCCACCGCAAGGGCACCGCGCATGTCCGCGTCGAGTATGTCGGCAAGGCCTCGGTGGCCGGCAGCGACGACCGCAAGCTGCTCGCCAGCCTGCGCACCGACGGGCGCCCGGCCGGCCGCTCGACCGTGATGATGGCCGATCTCGGCCCGACGGAGGACACCGAGCGCTTCGCGCGCTCCGCCCCGGCGCCGCTCGCCTTCCGGCCCGCCCAGGATTCCGCTCCGGAGCCGGCCGAGGCCCCGGCCGCGCGGCCCGAGCGGCCGACGCCGGTGCGCGCGCCGATCGTCCTGGCCTCGGCCGCCGTGACGGTC
>NZ_JBFUGA010000174.1:0-7051 GCF_056403155.1 Methylobacterium sp. P3_A11 | reverse complement strand
GCCCCGGCCCGAGACCCTCGACCGGGCGGTCGCCGATCTCGCGGGCGAGCTGCACGGGCTCGGAGTATTCAACATGCTTCTGACCGACAGCCGCACCCTCTACGCCCATTGCGGCAAGCGCCTCTGCTACCTGACCCGCCGTGCGCCTTTCGGGAAGGCCACCCTGATCGACGAGGACTGGCAGGTGGATTTCGCGAAGGAGACCACCGAGCACGACGTGGTGACGGTGATCGCCACGCAGGCGCTCACCCGGGACGAGTGCTGGACCGACCTCGCCCGCGGCGACGTCCTGACACTCCGGGATGGGGCAATCCGCCTGTTGAGACCGCGCAACTTAGCATAAGTGAAGTCCGCCCGAGGGTGCATGGCCGCGCCCGATGCGCTAGAACGCCGGGAACAGGAGCGCATCGGCCGGATTCCGCCGCGAATTCGGACCGACAAGCGATCCGCCTCGACCGCCTTGGGACCGGTGGTCGAGCCACGATGAGACGACGAGCGCGACACGCATGACCCGCGACGACACCGAATCCGTCCTGTCCCAGGAGGACGGGACGCGGGATGGCCGCCCGAACCTGGCGCCGGGAATCCGCACGCATCTCGGGGAACACCTGCGCACTGTCTACGAGCGGATCGGCGAGGAGACTCTGCCGTCCCGCTTCGCCGAGCTGATCGAGAAGCTCGAGGCGGCCCTGCGCGCCCGCGGCGAGGCGATCGAGCCGGAGTTCCGCAACGGCCTGCTGGCGGCGGTGCCGTCGCTCCGCGCCTTCGCGCTGTCCCTGACCTCGAACCCCGCCCGCTCGGACGACCTCGTCCAGGATACCCTGCTCAAAGGCTGGCAGCACCGCGCGCGGTTCCAGCCCGGGACGAACCTGAACGCGTGGCTGTTCACGATCCTGCGCAACATCTTCTACTCGGACCACCGCAAGCGGGTGCGCGAGGTCGAGGACCAGGACGGCTCCTACGCGGCCCGGCTCGCCACGGCCCCGCACCAGGGCGACCGGCTCGACGTCGAGGATCTGCAATCGGCGCTGGCCAAGCTGCCGCCGGACCAGCGCGAGGCCCTGGTGCTGGTCGGCGCCGAGGGCGTCTCCTACGAGGAGGCGGCGGCGATCATGGGCTGCAAGGTCGGCACCGTGAAGAGCCGCGTCAGCCGCGCCCGCGGCCGGCTCGCCGAGCTGCTGGGCTACGACGAGGAGGATCTCGGCTCCGACCGGTTCATCCAGTCGGCGATGCCCAAGGACGCGTAACGAATCGCGGTCCGGATCCCGGCGCCCCACAAAAAAGATGCATCCGTTTCCCGGGTCGAGCGTTACCGGCCCGAGCTTCGCCGCGTCTCCGCGGCGGAACGCCACGGAACGGAGCAATCCCGCATGACCTTCAGGATCCTCATCGCCGCCTCGGCCCTCGCCCTGTCCCTGCCGCTGGCCGCCCAGGCCCAGGGCACCATCCCGGGTGCCGAGCGCGGCGCCGCTGCGGGTGCCGATGCGGCCGGCCCGATCGGYGGGATCGTCGGCGKTGCCGTCGGCGCGGCCACCGGCACGGTCGGCGGCATTCTCGGTGTCGACATGGCCCCGCGTTTCCGCAGCTATGTCCGCGAGCGCAACGTCCGCTCGTACGATTATGACGGCCGCATCGCCGTCGGCACCACCCTGCCGGCCTCGGGCGTGACCTACTATGACGTGCCGACCGAGTACCACGTGCAGCCGGGCTACCGCTACACCGTCGTGAACGACCGTCCGGTGCTGGTCGATCGCAGCCACCGGATCGTCGAGGTCATCGACTGATCCCGCGGGCCGGTCGGCGACCGGCCCAAGCGCCCCTGGAGCCCGGCTCCGGGGGACCCTCCGCCAGCCGCGGCCGTCGGCGCAACGCATCATACGTCCGGCCGTTGACATGCGGTTCGATCCGCGAGGCGACCATGAACGACACTCCGAACGATCCGAACGCGACGCTGCCCGAACCGGTGCGCGATCACCTGGGCCAGCAATTGCGCAGCGTCCTGCCGGTGGGGCCGGACAAGCCGCGCTTCCTCGGTGACGACCCGGTCCCGGATGTCTTCGAGCCGCAGATCCGCCGGCTCGAGACCCGCCTGAAGACCCACGAGGAAGGGACCGGCGCCGTCGGCCAAGCCCTCGACCAGATCCTCGATGCCCTCGGCGTCAAGCCTGAGGATGACGCCAAACGCGACGGCTGAAGGCTCAGACGCGCGGCCTCGCGGCCAGGAGGTCGCGGATCTCGGACAGAAGCTTCACGTCGGCCGGCACCTCGTCGGGCTTCTTCGCCTCGGCGGTCTGCAGGCGGTTCATCGCCCGGATCACCAGGAACAGCACGAAGGCGACGATCAGGAAGTTCAGCGTCAGGGTCAGGAACTGTCCGTAGCCGATGACGGCGCCCTGCTTCTTCGCGTCCGCGTAAGGCAGCCCGGCCTGCACCTTGGACGAGAGCGGGATGTAGTAGTTCGAGAAATCGAGTCCGCCCGTGACCGCGCCGATCGCCGGCATGAAGATATCCTGGACCGCCGACGTCACGATCGCCCCGAAGGCTGCGCCGATGATCACGCCGACCGCGAGATCGACTACGTTGCCGCGCAGCGCGAACTTCTTGAACTCCTCGAGCATCGTCAAATCTCCGCCCCGACCTTGCTCATGGTAGTGGAGAATCCCGCGACGGCCAGCACCTATTCCGGTGCGACGCCCGCGGACCGCGTCTCCCCTGCAAGGACGGGCCGCTCCTCCGCGGCGGTCGCCAGCTCAGCCTTGAGCCGGCGGCGGTACTGGGCGGCCACCACGGGGATGGTCAGCAGGTAGCCGCCGCTCACCGCGACCAGCGCCTCGAACGGGTAGCTGATCAGGATGCCGAAGGCCGCGACCCCGAACAGGAAGATCGGCAGGACGAGGCTGCGCGGCACCCGCTTGCCCATGGTCTTGCCCGAATAGGTCGGGACCGTGGAGACCACCATCAGGGCGATGCACAGCACGTAGATCAGGACCGCGGGCGCCGCCCAGGTCTCGATGCCGAACCCCAGGAAATGCAGGTAGAGGGGCAGCATCGCGGTGAGCGCGCCTGCCGGCGCCGGCATGCCGACGAAGAAGTCCTTCTTCCAGTCCGGCCGGTTCGGGTCGTCCAGCATCGCGTTGAAGCGGGCGAGCCGCAGGGCCATGGCGATGGCGAAGATCAACGCCACGATCCAGCCTGCCGACTTCAGGTGGAACAGCACGAAGCCGTAGAGGATCAGGGCCGGAGCGCAGCCGAAATTCACGAAGTCGGCGAGCGAATCGAGTTCCGCCCCGAAGCGCGAGGTGCCCTTGAGCAGCCGCGCCACCCGCCCGTCGATGCCGTCGAGGACGCCGGCCACCACGACGGCGATGACCGCGGGCTCGAACTTGCCCTCGAAGGCGAGCCGGATCGCCGTCAGCCCGAGGCAGAGCGCCATCAGGGTGATCATGTTGGGCGCGATCATCCGGAACGGCACCGGCTTGAACCGGCGGGGCCGCGGCTCGTTCGGATCGGGCGCGAAGGGCGGGAAGAGATCGTCCATGGCCGCCTCAGATCCGCTTGAACAGCCGCTCCGGGCCGCCGCCGAGATCGGCCAGCACCGTCTCGCCGGCCACCGCCTTCTGGCCGAGGCCGACCAGCACGGTCGCGCCGGCCGGCAGGTACACGTCCACCCGCGATCCGAAGCGGATCAGGCCGAACCGCTCGCCGACGCCGAGCACGTCGCCCGCCGTGACGAAGCCGACGATCCGCCGGGCGACGAGGCCCGCGATCTGCACCACGCCGACCCGCTTCGGCTGGCCGGCATGGGTCGTCTCGATGACCATGCCGTTGCGCTCGTTGTCGTCGCTGGCCTTGTCGAGCTCGGCGTTGAGGAACAAGCCCGGCGTGTAGTGAATCTGGCCGATCCGGCCCGCCACCGGCACCCGGTTCACGTGGCAGTCGAACACGTTCATGAACACCGAGACCCGCAGCGTCGGCACTTGTGGCAGGTCGAGTTCGGGCGGCGGCAGGACCGTGGCGATGAGGTTCACGCGCCCGTCGGCGGGCGAGATCACGAGCCCGTCCGCCACCGGGGTGACCCGCTCGGGATCGCGGAAAAAGTAGCAGACCCAGAGGGTGAGGATCAGGAAGATCCACCCGAAGAACTGCGAGAAGTAGCCGGCCAGCACCGTGAGCACGATGCCGATCAGGATGAAGGGATAGCCCTCCTTGTGGATCGGCACGAGCGTCCGGCGGATCGTCTCGATCAGGTCTGTCATTGTTTTTCGGACTCACGGGGCCGCGGATCAGCGGACAGGTTGGACGCGCGGATGGCAGCCCGCCGGGCCGCCGTCAACTTTCCGAGGGTCGCGGGCGGCCGCGCGCCCGGTCCCGCGGATGGCGCGCTGGCAGTTCGCCTCCCCCGCCGCGTCGCCGTCCGCCGGCGCTGCGCCCCGCATACGGGAGCCTGGATGTTCAGGACGGGAGTTCCTGCACGGCAGGCGATGGGCCGACCCGCAATCGTGCGGCCAACCCACCCTGCCCTTGGGAAGGCACGAGGATTCCGAAGCTATGCCGCATCGCGCGCCGGACAATCCTGTGCTTGAGGACTGAAGCCGCGGTGTTCGAAGCGTCCTGCGGCGCAATCTTAACCCTGCGCTGTCCTGGTCTCGCCGGTTCGATTTACGTTGCTCCTTTACCGTAGGCAGCAGATTCGGTGGCCGGCGCGGCATCAACCGTAGCTTTTTCTGGAACGACAAGCTCGGCCGTGGATTACTCGACCCAGATAGTCTTGCAGATCGAGGTTCACGGTCATGTCGGTTCGGGTGGCGGCGTCGTTGAGTCTGGCCGGGGCGATGCTGGCCGGTTGTCTTCAAACCGCCGAGGCGCGCGAGGTCGTGCCCTTTCAGAACGGCGTCTCGCCGGGCTCGGTGGTGATCAGCGTGTCCCAGCGCAAGCTCTACCTCGTGAATGGCGACGGGACGGCGATCCGCTATCCGGTGGCGGTGGGCCGCCCCGGCAAGCAATGGTTCGGCACCGCCGCCATCGACGGAAAGTACGTCGCCCCCGCCTGGTCGCCCCCCCCGGAGGTGAAGCGCGACAACCCGCGCCTGCCCAACCTCATCGCGGGCGGCTCGCCGCACAACCCGATGGGCGCGGCGGCCATGACCCTGGCGGGCGGCGAGTACGCGATCCACGGCACCAACCGGCCGAGCTCGGTGGGGACCTACGCGTCCTACGGTTGCATCCGGATGTTCAACCAGGACGTGGTCGACCTCTACGCCCGGGTCGACGTGGGCACACCGGTCTACATGACCCACTGACGCCGGCTTCAGGCGGCCGGCGGCGCGGTGGCCTCCACGGCCGTGAACGTCTCCAGGATCCGGTAGGTGTGCGCCACGCCCGCCGGAACGCAGTAGGAATCGCCCGGGGCGAGGGCCACGGTCTCGCCGCCGACGATCAGCTCGGCCCGTCCGCTGATCACGTAGCCGACGGTCTCGTGGGGCGAGGTCGTCATCGGCTTGTCGGCATTCGGCTCCTCGGCCCGCCACATCCGCATCCCGAGCCGTTCGCCGCGGGCGAGGCCGATCTCGCCGTGCGGTCCCGCGGCTGCGCTGCGGGCTGATATCGTCGTCGCCATCGTCTCCTCCCGTCAGTGAACCAGCCCAACGGCGCCCGGGACCCGACGTTCCGCGCCCGACAGCATGCCTCAGCCGGCAAGCCCTGCCTTGGCGCACCGCTTGACGGCCTGCGCCGCGCCCCGACAGGATGACGCACCGGTTCGAGAGGCGCCCGACAGAGGCGCGGACCGGGGCCGCGCCCGCGAACCCGCTTGGGTCCGTTGCGCCGGCGGACGATCCGGATCGGGAGGGTGCACGCCATGCAGATCAAGGCGGCGATCGACAGGATTCCCGGCGGCCTGATGCTGATGCCGCTCCTGCTCGGTGCCCTGTGCAAGACCTTCGCGCCGGGGGCGCCGGCCTATTTCAAGGGCTTCACGCAGGGGATCATGACCGGGGTGATCCCGATCCTCGCGGTCTGGTTCTTCTGCATGGGCGCCTCGGTCAGCCTGCGGGCGACCGGAACGGTGCTGCGCAAGTCCGGCACGCTGGTGGTCACCAAGCTCCTCGCGGCCTGGGCGATCGTCTTGGTCGCATCCGTGTTCATTCCGCCGGAGGGCGTCCAGACCGGCTTCTTCGCCGGCCTGTCGATCCTGGCGATCGTCTGCGCGATGGATATGACCAATGGCGGGCTCTACGCGTCGCTCATGCAGACCTATGGCAGCCGCGAGGAGGCGGGCGCCTTCATCCTGACCTCGATCGAATCCGGTCCGCTGATGAGCATGATCATCCTCGGCGCCTCGGGGGCCGCGCATTTCGAGCCGCAGATCTTCGTGGGCGCGGTGCTGCCGTTCCTCGTCGGCTTCGCCCTCGGCAACCTCGATCCGAAGCTGCGCGCCCTGTTCGCCCCGGGCGGCCAGCTGATGATCCCCTTCTTCGCCTTCGCCCTCGGGAATACGGTCGATCTCAACAACCTGCTGTCGCCCCTCGCGGGGCTCGGCATCGCGCTCGCGCTAGGGGTCATCGTCCTGACCGGGATCCCGCTGATCCTGGCGGACCGGGCGATCGGAGGCGGGACCGGCACGGCGGGGCTCGCCGCCTCCTCCACCGCCGGGGCGGCCGCCGCCAATCCGCTGGCGATCGCGGCCGTCGCCCCGCAATTCGCCCCGGCGGCACAGACAGCCACCGTGCTGGTGACGATCTGCATCATCGTCACCTCGCTCCTCGTGCCGATCCTGACCGGTCTCTGGTATCGGCGCTTCGGGGCGGGTGCCGCGGAGGCCAAGGGAGACGCCAACACCCGGGCCGGTGCCGAGTCGGCGCTGGCKGTCGCCGCGGAGTAGAGACCCAGCCGGTGGGCCAGCCAGCGCGTCGCCCTCAGAAGTCGACCGCGAGACCCTTCACCTCCCAGTCGTCGTAGCGCACCGGCTCCAGGCCGCCGCGCCCCYGGCGCTCGGGCTTGGCGCTGATCTCGGCGGCACGGGCATCGATCGCCGCGCGGCGCGCGGCGGCCT
>NZ_JBFUGA010000173.1:0-7089 GCF_056403155.1 Methylobacterium sp. P3_A11 | reverse complement strand
CTACAACAATCGCAATCAGGTCGAGCGCCTCTGGGCGAGGCTCAAGGAATGGCGTGCCATCGCAACCCGCTACGAGAAAACCGCCACAAGCTTCATGGGTGTCCTGTCCCTCGCCGCAGCCCTCGACTGGCTCAAGCGATGACACGCCCTAGACGGCACTTGGCCGCAACCCACGCTTCGGGTGCCATGCCCTGCTGCTTCGGCAGCCTGCGGATTAGCTTCCGGGCGGCTCGTCCATCTGGTTTTGCCGGGACCAGCCCGTCCGGCATCTCGCCTCGGCATAGACAACTCGCACACGTACATCTGCCGGCCAGCAACTTGGACGAACACCTCATTCACATCGATGCGGGCGCTTGCTTCAATGACCTCTTCAGGCTCGCCGCCAACGACTGCAGCGGTCATCCCGTCCATTCTATGCTCAACCAACGTCGGAGCGTCTAATTTCAGCTCCTCAATTAGCCTAGCAACATTGCTTGTCAGATTACTATACGGGAAGCACTCGCTGGAAGTGCTGCAATGAGTCTCAAGTCGCTGCGAACGGGCTAATTTTTGCTGCAGTCGCTATCAAAAAACGGGTTTGTCACGGGCCCGGTACCTTGCGCACTGAGCGTGCCTCGTCAGGGCGCCTGAAGAGCTCTGAGTCGGTTCCGGCAGCAAGGACGCGTATCCATTCGTCGGTGGCATAATCCCGGAGAAGCGGAAGTGACGCCTTCAGCTCGGACAGGCGGCGCGTCAGCGAGTGACCGTTGTGGATTGATGCCCGCGGGCATGCGGAATCGGACTATTTCGGGAACCGCGCCTGCAAAGAACTGTCGATTAGGCGGAATTGGGTGCGACGGTTGTTCAGGGTCTCACGACGCCCGTTCGGGACCAGGTCAGGCGTTCCTGACAGGAACGTATCATTCTCGCCGTGATTGCTGCGGCCGGGCTTCTCGCGCTCCGCTGGATCGCCGCGATCCTGTGCGCAGCTTGGCAGATTGTGACTGCACACTCCGGAATGGGCGCAACGCGATGAGCGCCGAACCCGTTCTTACGCGGCGTCCAAATCATTCCAGCTCAAGGCGAAGCTGAATTCCCGCCGGAAGTGGTACACGCCCGATTTCCGCGTAGCGGCTTCGGCGTCATCTAAATCGAAACCGAGCAGTTTTTCGACCGGGATATTGAGAATTCGGGACAGCTCCCAACTCACACCATCCAGAAAACCGGGGATCGGTTGATCCTGCCGAACGGCACAGAACTCGTTGGTCCGGTCAACTCTGGAGAAGACATAAAATATTTTGCGCGCGCACATAGTACGCCCCCTATCGACGCGATGAAATCTGTATCTTCTGCATCGCTGTCAATAGACCAGATTCGCCGACAACGGTCAAGCTTTTGCCACCTTGCCGCCCGGTCCCTGCCTTAATGCTCGCATTCAAATCGGGCAGTAATTCGAAGCGGTATCGATATAGCGATGCGGTGCTTGTCGTTGGGCTTCATGGCAGCTCCCTGATCGCGCGGTGAGGAAACCGCGAAACGCTTATCGGCTTCTCAGTCCGGGTCGAAGGTCGGCGACGCCAGCATATTACGCTGCGCGATCGTGCGCTCCCACAACACGAGGTTTACGCACTTTCGCCCGTAGTGCCAGCTCAGCCTGAACGGGCAACCTCGAGGCCTCTTGGAAACGCCTTTGCCTTACTTTGAGGGCCACCTGAGTCAATATCAGCTTTTCCGCTTGATTTACTCTTCCCCGGGCTCGCCGAGATCTCTCGAAGGACACTCTGAACGCATCGTATCCACAGAGCTCGATGAATCTTGCTATATCAAACCCAATTGCCTCGCTGATCAAATCACGGTTGCTGCACGGCCCGTTCTTGAAGCAAAGCATCGAGCCCTCCCAAGCGCGCCATCTCCGTCTTTCTATGATAACGTGTGTGATGAAAAAACGTCACAGATCGATGTACTGCTAAGATGTTCGTCGCGCAGCCGGGAGGATTTTCGCATGCCGGGCCACTCGATCCACGTCAAGCTAGACGGCAGAACCTACTCAGGCACGTTCAAGGTTGACCGAAAACTCATGAAGGTCACGACGATTTATGGAAAAAGACCGCTCCTGTAGACAAGGCGCAACACACGGTACTTGCACCGAGATTTTGGGAAGAGCTTATACTGCTGGAAAAGGCACGGAAGAGCTCCACCTTGTAATCGGTGTCGCGGGTCGCTTTATTAGGCAATATGCGAGTCGGTGCAGGCCGCGGCGCCGCTATTGTTCGTCCGAAACCCTGTGTCTGCAAACGGGTTCGGTAAGGCCTCGGATAGGAAGTGCGCGGCGAACGTGACGAGATAATGCAATCAGATCCGCCAATTGATTAGCTTTTATTGGTAGAAAGTCGTTAATCAGGTTCACTGATTAGCCTTCAGAGGCCGCCAGTTAGACTCGATCAGCTGTAAATCTGATGCCGGTGTAGGCGATCTCCGAATCTGCACTTGAGCCATCGCGCCCCCTGGGTTTCGGTGGTCGTTGGCCAAGCGATCGAGCATAGCTAGAACGACGAACGTGGCCAAGAGCAGGTAGGTAATCCAGAGCACGGCTCTGACGTGCTCGGCATGTTGCTCTAGATGCACGATCAGGATGGCGCCGGCCGTGAACATAGCCGCCATCGCTATAGGCATGATCAGAGGGGCAGACATCGTTCTATCCCGAACCGCCAGCATAGCGAGCGCCTGAGCGATTGTGCGGTGCCGCCAGGCCGGTCGCTTGATGCGACGGGTCGCCTCAAACCATCCGTTTGTCGATCCCACGGCCGGACCGGGCGTGCTGACGCCTTTGCCACCTATCGGCGAAAGCCTCGGCCGCCGTGGAAGCCTCGGCCGCCATGGAAGCCGCCGCTTCTGTAGACGCCGACGCGTCGCCCGCCGTAGACTCCGCCGCGGCGATATCCATAGGCTCCTGCGCGGTACCCATAAACGCCCCGGTAGCCGTAGACACCACGCCCACCATAGTAGCCCCCATAACCGTTCCGACGGCAGCCGCCATACGGTCCGCGGTGAAAGCCGATGCCGCAGCCCCCGGCCGCCTCGGCCACGCTGACGCCGAACCGCCCCTTCTCCAGTGCGCCCAGGCTAAGCCAACTCCCAAGGAACAGAGCGACAAACACCAACAGCCTTATGCGTCGCATCTCGTGCACTCCACTGTGATCCAAAGCACGCCAAAAAGTGTTAACGCCGCAACGAACGACATCGTGGTCCAGTGTGGATACTATATGCACACGCTGCTTGATTAATCGGGACAGCGGTAAACGCTTGTTGCCGAAATATCCGCTTGAGCTCGGCAGTTCACGACGAGCTTGAACCGGACGACAATCGCTGAACTGGCGCGGTCCAGGACATCAGTAAGGGTAGGCGGCGATAGCTTGGTGCTGGTGCTTGCCTCAACAAGGCCAGAAGGAGCCAGCGCAGCGCTCCAGCCGTTGTCGGAGCCAACGCCTGGGCGTCGGATACAGCTTCTTTCTCAACCCACTCGCGCAATACCACTATGAGCTCTTGTAGTGAGTTCCTTGCCGGCTTTGGGCTTTTGGGCCGACCGCGCGCAAGCACAGACGCCGGCGTTCCGAGAATGGGCCACACAAATGCACTTAGTGAGCTCTGCCGCTTCGGCCCTGCCCCATAGCTTATGTCAATGGCCGTGTCTCGCCGGATCAAGCAGCGCACGCAGGAAGTGCGAAGATGGGATGGCGGGGCCTTCAGGCCAGCGACGAGGTGAGGGAGATGATGATGCCGTATCTGAGACTTACAGGACTCTCTGTCGCTGCGGCGCTTGTGCTCGGTCTGGGAAGCGGGCCGCAGGCTGCCCCGCTCAGCAACTCACATTCCGCGATTGAGGCGGCCGGAGCTGCCTCTGACTTGGTGATCAAGACCGGGACCGTGGGAATGGATCGTCGGGGAGATCGCCGGACGGATCGGCACGACCGCAGGAACGACCGGCGCCGCTGATACGAGCAGCTGAACTGACCGACCTTGTCGCCGTCTGGGATCGGCGAACGTGCTCTCAGGAGCAGTTCGCGCTCGGACGCCGTCGCGTCTCGTGGTGAGGCGCGACAGGACCGACGGAGTAACGCGCTGACGCCGCCAAGTGTCATCGCTGCAGCCGTCGCAATGATGAGTTCCGGCCTCACGACGGCTGAAGGTTTGCAGAAGTCGGGAGCTTGCTGAGATCGTTGATCCTGCGTGTCTCCGCACCACGGATCTGCCCAGAATGTTCGTAGCCCACCGATTAAGCCGGTCCAGTTCGTTCTCTGGGCAGAGGAGCCAAGCATGGACATCCGCAAGTGCAGCGCCGAGGCGATCGGCACTTTCTGGCTCACTTTTGCCGGCTGCGGCAGTGCCGTCATCGCCGCCGGGTTCCCGCAGGTCGGAATCGGCCTGCTTGGGGTCTCCGCCGCCTTCGGCCTGACCGTGGTCACCATGGCCTACGCCATCGGCCACATCTCGGGGTGTCACCTCAACCCAGCAGTCACCATCGGGCTTGCGGCGGGCGGGCGCTTCCCGACCCGCGACATCGCTCCGTACGTGGTTTCACAGGTCATCGGCGGCGCGGCTGCCGCGGCGCTGCTCTACGCCATCGCGAGCGGCTCGCCGGAGTTCGACCTTGCGAAGGGCTTTGCCGCCAATGGCTACGGCGAGCACTCGCCGGGCCACTACGGACTGCTTTCGTGCCTCTTGGTCGAGGTGGTGCTCACGATGATGTTCCTCTTCGTCATCATGGGGGCGACGCACGGCAAGGCGCCGGTCGGCTTCGCGCCTCTGGCCATCGGGCTTTGCCTGACGCTCGTTCACCTCGTCGGCATTCCGGTGACGAACCTGTCGGTCAACCCGGCGCGCAGCACGGGGCCGGCCCTGTTCGCCGGCAGTTGGGCGATAGCACAGCTCTGGCTGTTCTGGGTTGCCCCGATGGTCGGTGGCGCGCTGGGCGGAATGCTCTACCGCTGGCTAAGCGAGCAACCCGCGGCTCAGATTACCGGCATAGCACCGGCCGCCCCGGCAGAGTGAGCCTTCCTATTGACGGCTCCGAAACTGCAGTTCGTCCGGCCCTCACGCTCTCCACAGCTTGGCTGCATAGCGGGCTGAGGGCCTCAACGCCGCGCGCTCAAGAGAGGACATGATGAGAGGCGGACCTCTTCCGGGAATGCCCGGAGATCAAACCCTCAATGGGCCACGCTGACCTTTCTCATCGACTTCTGATCGCGCTTATAATTCGAAATAGCGGCCGAACAGCCGAGCGATAGTTGATTGACGTTGACCCGGAAGCACACTTCGATCTCGGGTCCGCCTGGGGAAATAAGACTACATTGAGCCACGTAGTCGCCGGTGCAGCTCTGTTAGAGAGCCTCACGAACAGGTGACTGTTGGCCGAGTGCTGCGGCTGGAAACATGCCAACAGCCAGCATAAAATGGGTACCTAGCATTCTCATATCTATCTCCCTAATTGTAAAACCAAACCGTAAGAAGATGATAAAGCACAGGGCGCAGAAAATCACCTCGGCAGCAAGTGAGGCGAAACCGTTCCAGACACACTTTCGATTGACTCCGCTTTTGCTCTAAATAATATAAGGTGTAAATTTTGGGATGATTCAGGATCTTTTATACAAACGCATATAAAATGACAGCTATAATGCCCCGTTATTTTGAATTAGAATCAAAACTCCGGTTCGAGCGATTGTGCCAGTGCATTGGCTGACGGGGCCTTCGCCCGAGCCGGGCCTATTTTGCGTCTATATTCTTGTTTGGCCCCATGCTCGTGAAGCTGCGGTTGTCCGATCGCCGAAGGGCAGTCGTTACAGTCTTGCACACGATGGCAACGATCCTCACGGACCAGCCCTCCACGGGATGAAACGCCTTCCTCCTCAGGTGCATGCAACTGGGGGCGGCACTGAACTCGGGAACAGTTTTACCGATCTTGAAGCGGTGATTATAGCGCGTGCGAAGGTCGTTTCGGGCGTGCCCAGATGAACCGCCCCGAGATTTTCGGAGGCTCCAACTCTTGAGAGACTGGAGCCATGACGAAGCATACTCCACCCTTTTCCCCTGAGGTTCGCGAGCGGGCGGTCCGGCTGGTTCGGGAGCACGAGAGCGAGCACGGCTCGCAATGGGCTGCGATCCAGTCGATCGCGGCCAAGATCGGTTGCTCGGGCGAAACGCTGCGCAATTGGGTGCGCCAGGCCGAACGCGATCGAGGGGGGGGGCGAGCTGGACCAACGAGCGACGAGCGCGAGCGGATCAAGGCGCTGGAGCGGGAGGTGCGCGAGCTCCGGCAAGCCAACGAGATCCTGAGGAAGGCGTCGGCGTATTTTGCCCAGGCGGAGCTCGACCGCCGGTTCCGGTCATGATTGCCTTCATCGCCGATCACCGGGAGACCTACGGGGTCGAGCCGATCTGCAGGGTGCTGCCGATCGCCCCGTCGACCTACCACGCCCATGCCGCACGGCGGGCTGATCCCGGCAGGCTGCCGGCTCGGGCCAAGCGCGATGCGATGCTGATGGTCGAGATCCGGCGCGTGCACGCGGCCAACTTCGGCGTCTACGGGGTCCGGAAGGTATGGCGCCAACTCGCCCGCGAGGGGATCGCGGTGGCGCGCTGCACGGTCGCCCGGCTGATGCGAGCGATGGGCCTGGCCGGTGTCGTCCGAGGGCGCAGGGTCCGCACCACCGCTCCCGATCCAGCCGCGACCTGCCCGCTTGACCGGGTCAATCGGCAGTTCAAGGCCGAGTGCCCGAACCGGCTATGGGTCGCCGACTTCACCTACGTGGCGACCTGGGTCGGGTTCGTCTACGTGGCCTTCGTCATCGACGCCTTCGCCCGCCGGATCGTCGGCTGGCGGGTGTCGTCCTCGGCTCGGGCGGACTTCGTGCTCGATGCCTTGGAGCAGGCCCTTCACGAGCGCTGCCCCTTCGCTGGCAGTGGCCTCGTCTGCCACTCCAACCGCGGCTCGCAATACGTCAGCATCCGCTACACCGAACGCCTCACTGAGGCCGGCATCGAACCGTCCGTCGGCAGCGTCGGCGACTCGTACGATAACGCCCTCGCCGAGACGATCATCGGCCTGTTCAAGGC
>NZ_JBFUGA010000172.1:0-7098 GCF_056403155.1 Methylobacterium sp. P3_A11 | reverse complement strand
CTCCTCGCCGCCGCGGGGCTGGCGCTGACCTGGCCCCGGCTCGTTGGATCCGAGCGGGCGGACGGGCCGGGCGAGGCGGCGCGCCCGCGTCTGTCGCTGGTCGTGCTGCCCCTCGCGAACCAGAGCGGCGAGGCGGACCAAGATTACCTCGCCGAGCAGCTCGCCGAGGATCTCTCCGCCGACCTCGCCCGCGCCCCGGGCACCTTCGTGATCGCGCACGGCACGGCCCAGGCCTACCGGGGACGGCCGGTCGAGCCGCGCGCCGTCGGTCGCGAACTCGGCGTGCGCTACGTCGTGCAGGGCAGCCTGCGGCAGAGCGGCGAGCAGGTGCGCTTTTCCGTGCAGCTCACCGATGTCGAGACCGGGGCTGCCCTCTGGGCGGATCGCTACGACGGACCGCGGGCCGCCGTCGGCGCCGCGCAGGATATCCTCGTCGCCCAAGTCGGCCGCGCCCTCGGCGTGCGGCTCCTGGAGGCCGCCACGCAGTCCCGGTCGGGCCAGCCGGCGGATGCGGTGGACTTGGTCATGCGCGGACAGGCGCTGCTCAACCGGCCCTTCGCCCGCGACAACCACGCCCAGGCCCGACCGCTGTTCGAGCGCGCGCTCGGTCTCGATCCGGCGAATGTCGATGCGCGCCTGGGGCTGGCCGAGGTGCTGGTCGACGGTGTGCTGAACGGCTGGACGACCGAGCGGACGGCGGATCTCGACACGGCCGAGCAGGCGATCGCGTCGGTCCTGCAGGGCGACCCGACGCAACCCTTCGCGCATTACCTGCGGGGGGAGACCCTGCGCGCCCGCGCGCGCTACGCGGACGCCCTCGCGGCCTTCGACCGGGTGCTCGCCCTGAATCCGAGCTTCGCCCGGGCCTACGCCTATCGCGGTCTCATTCAGATCTTCCTCGGCCGGGCCGAGGAGACGGAGCGCGACATCGCCGCTGCCGTCCGCCTCAGCCCGAAGGATCCCCTGCTCGGTGCGTGGCTCGCCCGGGACGGCTTGGCCAAGCTCCATCTCGGGCAGGATCAGGCGGCGATCGAGCCGCTGCGCCGCGCGGCGGCCGTGAACCCGCGCTTCGACTTCCCGCACCTCTATCTCGCCTGCGCCTTCGCGCGGCTCGGCCGGGAGGCCGAGGCACGAGCCTCCCTCGCCGAGTTCCTCAGGCTGCGGCCGGGCTACACCCTCGCCCGCTACCGAAGCCTGACCTCCGACGATCCGACCTTCCTCGCCCAGCGCGCGCGCCTCTACGAGGGACTGCGCCAGGCTGGCCTGCCGGAGAACTGAGCCCGGGCGGCACCCACGAGAGCTTCCCCGTGGTGTGGTGGATTAGAAGTTTTCTTCTTTTCGATATAGGCTGAACCTGCGCTGCGCCGACAAGCCTGCACAATAGCGGGAGGCTCGCGCCCGACTGCGGAGGAACCATGAACGAGATCGTCAAGCCGGACTCCCTGATCGTCGCCGAGGCGGAGAGCCTGACGGAAACGTTCTTCGGAGGCTGCCCGCACGATTGCCCCGACACCTGCTCGATGCTGTTCGACGTCAAGGACGGCCAGCTCCAGGGCGTGCGCGGCAACCCGGATCACCCGATGACCCGCGGCGGTCTCTGCGTGAAGCTCAAGGATTACGAGAAGCGCCACTACCATCCCGACCGGCTGCTCTACCCGATGAAGCGGGTCGGGCCGAAGGGGTCGAAGCAGTTCGAACRCATCACCTGGGACGAGGCGCTGGACACCATCGTGTCGCGCTGGAAGGCGATCATCGACCAGTACGGGCCGGAGGCCATCGCGCCCTACAGCTACCTGGGCAACCAGGGCCTCGTGCACGGGCTGAACGGCGGCGACGCCTTCTTCAACCGCATGGGCGCCACCGTGACCGAGCGCACTTTCTGCGGCGAGGGCTCGTGCACGGCCTGGCTGCTCACGGTCGGGCCGACGGCGGGCCTCGACCCGGACAGCTACATCCACTCCAAGTACATCGTGATCTGGGCCTGCAATTCGGTCAGCACGAACTTGCACCACTGGGCCATCGTCAAGGACGCCCAGAAGAAGGGCGCCAAGGTCGTCGTCATCGACGCCTACTCGTCGCGCACCGCCAAGGCGGCCGACTGGCACATTGCCCCCAAGCCCGGCACCGATGGCGCGCTCGCCATGGCGCTGATCAACTCGATCATCGCGCAGGGCCTCGTCGACCAGGACTACGTCGACAACCACACGGTCGGCTTCGAGGAGCTGAAGGAGCGCGCCGCGGACCGCACGCCGGAATGGGCCGCCGAGATCACCGGCGTCTCCGCCGACGACATCCGCAAGCTCGCCCGGGAAATGGCGACCGAGCAGCCGGTGGGCATCCGCATCGGCGTGGCTCTGGAGCGCCACTACGGCGGCGGCCAGACCATCCGGGCGGTCGCCTGCATCCCGGCGCTCACCGGCGCGTGGCGCCATGTCGGCGGCGGGATCACCCAGTTCGGCGTCTGGGAGCACCCGTACAAGTTCGACGTCATCTGCCGGCCCGACCTGATCCCGGAGGGCACCCGGGTCGTCTCGAACCTGCAGATCGGCCGGGCACTCACCGGCGAGATGAAGCTCGACCCGCCGATCATGTCGATGATGTGCTGGAACTCGAACCCGGTGACGCAAGCCCCCGAGACCGACAAGGTCGTCGAGGGACTGATGCGCGAGGACCTGTTCATGGTCTCGGCCGAGCACTTCATCTCGGACACGGCCTCCTACGCCGACATCCTGCTGCCTGCCACCATGGGCGCCGAGATGGAGGACATGATCCTCTCCTGGGGCCACCTCTACCTGACCTACAACACCAAGTGCGCCGAGGCGCCCGGCGAGGCGATCCCGAACAACGAGATCTTCCGGAAGCTCGCCGCGCGGCTCGGCTACGAGGAGGAGAACTTCAAGTGGAGCGACAGCGAGTGCCTTGAGCACTACGTCGACTGGAACGCGCCGGCCTGCGAGGGCATCGACCTCGCCTACATGCGCGAGCACGGCTTCGCCCGCCTCAAGGTCGGCACGCCGGACGATCGCGCCCCGCACCGGGAGGGCAACTTCCCGACGCCGACCGGCAAGTGCATGCTCAAGGTCGAGGACGCCACGAACTTCGTCGCCCCGCCGTTCCGGCAGATGTACGAGGGCTTCCAGCCCGGCGAGGCCCTCGACCCGCTGCCGGACTACCTCGGCCCGCGCGAGTCGCACGCGAACGATCCCGAGCTCGCCAAGCGCTACCCGCTCAACATCGTCTCGCCCAAAAGCCACTACTTCCTGAACTCCTGCTACGCCAACATGGAGGACAAGCAGAAGGGCCAGGGCGAGCAGTTCGTGATGATCAGCCCGCACGACGCCGAGGCTCGCGGCATCCGGGATGGTGACAAGGTTCAGGTCGCCAACGACCGCGGCGCCTTCAAGGGCGTGGCCCGCATCACCGATGACGTGAAGGCCGGCATCGTCGTGGCGACGCTGGGCTACTGGCGTCAGCTCAACGAAGGCACGGTCAACAGCATCTCGTCCGGCGCCTTCACCGACATGGGCCACGCGCCCTCGTTCTCCGACAACCTCGTCGAGGTCGCGAGGGCGAACTAACCGTTTCGCGCGGTGTGACCCACCGCGTGATCGCGCGCAGCGCGGTGAACCTGGGCAGCGCTATATCCACGGATGTGGCGCCAGCCGGATGGCTTCGGTGCGCCCGCGAGGACGGCGAAGCCGTCATCCGGGGAGGGGATCGGCGCTCCGCCGCCGGCGGGACCATCCGGCTGGCTGGGCTCTCGCCTCGGTCGCGGGCAGACCCCGGCTGTCCATCGGTGCGGAAACGGAGAGATTCACGATCCGGGTGAGGAGGATCGCGGAGACCGTTCGGCTTATCATCGGTGCGGCGCGACACGCTGCATCTTCCCCGAGCCGGCGCCCCGCCATGATGGCCATGACCCGGCGCGTCCCCGTGTCCGAGACTGCGTCGTCCGGAACCGGCACCACCGGTTCGGTGCTGCCGGTCGCGCGCTCGACGCGGGCGGACATGCCGGGTAGCCGCGTGTGGTCGGGGTTTCGCACCGCGTTGCGCACCCGCGTGCCCAGCGTCTCGGGTTTCACCTGCGCGGCGTCACCGCCGGCTTGCCCGGCGAGGGACGGGGGCACCAACGACCGAACCGGCCATCAACCATAAAAAGGCCGCCCGGGACGGACCCGTCCCGGGCGGCCTGAACGCCGATCTCAGGAGCGGGGCGCCCGCTCCAGCCAGCCGATGTTGCGGCCCTCGCCACCGCCGCCGCCGCTGCTGCGCGGACGCGCATCGGCCCGCTGGGGCCGAGCGTCCCGGATCGGGCGGCCCTGGCTCGGGCGCTCGCCCTGGGGCCGGGCGGGGGCGGGCCGGTCCGACCGGGCCTCGCGGCCCTGCGGGCCGGGACCGCGGCCGTCACCGCGAGCATCGACCCGGCTCTCCTGGGGGCGGCCCTGACGGGGCGCACCCTGGCCGCCGAAGCCACGGCCGCCACCGGGCTGTCCCTGCTGGGGACGACCCTGCTGCTGCCGGGGCCGCTGGCCCTGACGGCCGCCGCCGGGGCGCTGCTGCTGACGCTCGGGCCGGCGCTCCTCCTCGCGGGCGATCTCGGCGGCTTCCTGGCGCGAGGGCGGGGTGAAGCCCTCGGGGAAGCCTCCAACCGGCACCTTCTGCCGGGTGATGCGCTCGATGTCGCGCAGGTAGGCCTTCTCCTCGTCGTTGCAGAACGAGATCGCGAGCCCGTCCGCGCCCGCCCGGGCGGTGCGGCCGATCCGGTGGACATAGCTCTCGGGCACGTTCGGCAGGTCGAAGTTGATGACGTGGCTCACGCCCTCGACGTCGATGCCGCGGGCCGCGATGTCGGTGGCCACCAGAACCCGGCAGTCGCCGTCCTTGAAGGCGGCCAGCGCCCGCTCGCGCTGGGGCTGGCTCTTGTTGCCGTGGATCGCCGCCGCCGCGATGCCGACCTTGTCGAGGCCGCGCACCACGCGATCCGCCCCGTGCTTGGTGCGGGTGAAGACCAGGACGCGCTCGATGGCCGGATCACGCAGGATATGGCCGAGCAGCGCCTGCTTGGCGCCGGTATGGACGAAGATCACCTGCTGGTCGACGCGCTCGGCCGTGGTGGCCACCGGCGTCACCGCGACCTGAACCGGGTCGGCGAGGTACTGCGCCGCCAGCCCAGCGATGTTCTTCGGCATCGTCGCCGAGAAGAACAGGCTCTGGCGCTTCTCGGGCAGCATCTTCACGATGCGCTTGAGGGCGTGGATGAAGCCGAGGTCGAGCATCTGGTCGGCCTCGTCGAGGACGAGGATCTCGACGCCGTCGAGGGTCAGGGACCGGCGCTCGATCAGGTCGATCAGCCGGCCGGGCGTGGCGACAAGGATGTCGACGCCGGGCGCCAGGGCGCGCTCCTGGCGGCTGATGGTGACGCCGCCGAACACCACCGTGTTGGTGAAGGACAGGTGGCGGCCGTAATCCGAGAAGGATTCGGCGATCTGGTTGGCGAGTTCGCGGGTCGGCGAGAGCACCAGCACCCGGCAGCCGCGGCGCGGGGCGCGCCGGTCCGAGAGGGCGAGGCGGTGCAGGATCGGCAGCGCGAAGGCCGCGGTCTTGCCGGTGCCGGTCTGAGCGATGCCGCAGAGGTCGCGACCCTGCATGGCCGGCGGGATCGCCTGGGCCTGGATCGGGGTCGGCGTGACGTAGCCGGCTTCGCTGAGTGCCCGCAGGACGGGCTGGGCGAGGCCGAAATCGGTGAATTGGGTCAAGGAGGTATCCGATGCAGCAGGACCGGCCTGGCCCCTCGCAGCTTCGCGAGCGGTGCCGTGTTCGGGTCGGTCCGTTGGCAGGGGGCAGCCCGCGTGATGGGGCGGCCCGGGTGCATGCACGTTATGAAGAGGGGGGCCGGATCACGCCGGTAGGCGTCCGATCCGTCACGCAGCCCCCTCAAGCGGGCCGTGACGGCCGCTGACGCTGCACCGCCGATATGACGATGTGCGCCTGCGAAGTCAATGCGCGGCAGGTTTGCGATCCCGTCGGGGCCGGGTCCCGGACCGAAACGCTCCGCCACGGGTCGGCCGGCCTGCGGCCGGGGTCAGCAGAACCACGCGGGGCCGGCGCATTTCCGGTGTCTCCCCTCGTCGTCCCAGGACGGATGGTGCTTGAGACTGCGGCAGGACCGCCCCGAGCGGGCGATGAGATCTCCGGGATCCAGCCCGATGTCTTCCAGATCTCTGCAATCGAAGCGGTGCAGATTTCTCAGATCCAGAAATTTACGGGACAAACATTTTATTGAAACGGCCACATGCTTGAACATCGGTCGCCTCCCTGCCTGAGGAAGAAGTAAAGATGCGTCAATGCTGATCTCGTTTCAGTGTCGCTGCGCACGTCAGCCTCGGAGACAGAACATCCCCGTTCCGGACTTGCGTTTCCGGATCGCCGTCATGCTATGATTGCCGCAACGAGGCGCCACGTTCAGGGTCCGGAGCGCAAGGCGAAAAAGGCGATGGCGAGGCGTCTGGCGGCTATCCTGGTGGCCGATATCGTCGGTTACAGCCGGCTGATGGGCACCGATGAAGCGGGTACGATCCGGCGCCTCAGAGTGCTCCGTCGCGACGTCACCGATCCGGCAATCAAGAACGCGCAAGGCCGCATCGTGAAGTCGATGGGGGACGGCCTTCTGGTCGAGTTTCCCAGCCCGCTGCGGGCCGTCGCCTGCGCGATCACCATCCAGCGGGCGATGGCCGGGTTCGAGCCGGCCTTGCCGGACGAGAAGCGGTTCAGGCTGCGCTTCGGGATCAACGTCGGCGACGTGATCGCCCAGCCGGATGGCGACCTGTTCGGCGACGGCGTCAACGTGGCGGCGCGCCTCGAGCCCCTGTCGGAGCCCGGCGGCCTGTGCGTGTCGCGCTCGGTCCACGAACAGGTGCGGGACAAGGTCCCCTACCGCTTCGAGGACCGGGGCAAGTTGGACCTGAAGAACATCGCGCGCCCGATCGGCGTCTTCGCCCTCTCGGCGGAGGCCGTCCAAAGCCTGGCGCCGCCCGACGACGACGAGGAGGACGCGGACGAGCCGCCCGCCGCGAGCCAGCCGGCTCCGCCCCCGCCTCC
>NZ_JBFUGA010000171.1:0-7514 GCF_056403155.1 Methylobacterium sp. P3_A11 | reverse complement strand
GGCCAGCCGCGTCGCCGAGCCGCCCGTAGAGCAGCGGCGCCGCCAGCGCGCTGCCGCCGAGCGTCCAGGTGTAGAACACCGCGAAGGCCCGCTCGACCCGGCCGCCCGGGGCCAGCTCCGGCACCGTCCCGTAGAGCACCGACGAGGTGCCGTTCAGCATCACGCCGAGGAGCGGCAGCAGGATCAGCCCGGGCGCCAGCGGGAGGACGATCACCGCCAGGATCGCGAGCGCCGTGCCGGTCTCGGTGAGGATCACGGTCCGGGTCACGCCGAGGCGTTCCCCGAGGCGCCCGCAAACCGCCTTGCCCAGCGCGCCGCCGACGAAGACCAGCGACAGCGCGAGGCCCACCGTGGTCAGCGCCGCACCCTTGTCCTGCAGAAGGAACGGCAGGTACAGCAGGAAGGCCGGCCGCGCGGCGTTGTCGAGCATGCCGATGGCGACGAGCAGCCGGAAGCCGCGCCGCGAGCCGGCCGCGGGTCGGCTGGCCGTCCGTCCGGAGGGCGTGCACTCGCCGCGTGAGGCCGGCTCACGCGGCAGCAGCCACCCGACGGCCAGCGCGACCACGATCCCCGCGCCGGCGATCACCCAGAGCGCGTGCCGCCAGCCCGTCAGCGTCAGCAGCAGGCCGACCACGGGCGGGACCGCCGCCTTCCCGAGGTCGCCGGTGAAATTGTAGGTGCCGAGGGGTCCCCGCGCCCCGGGGCCGTAGGCCCGGGCGATCACCGCCGAGGCCAGGGGATGCTGGGTGCTGCTGCCGGCGCCGCCGAGCAGGAGCCCGATGCCGAGCCCGATGAGGCCGCCCGAGGCACCGGCGATCGCGTAGCCGGCCGCGCTGAGGAGCGTGCCGAGCACCAGCACGGTGCGCGCGCCCCAGGACTGGGCGAGGCGGCTCGCCGGCATCTGCAGCGCCGCCAGGGCGCCGTTGTAGAGGGAGCGCAGGAGGGCCAGGGCCACGTAGTCGAGCCCGAACTCCGCCTGCCAGACCGGCAGCAGCACGTAGATCAGGTCGGTGTAGCCGTCGTGCAGGGCGTGATTGAATCCGGTGGCCACCAGGGTCCGCCGGGCCTCCGGCAGGGACGCGGTTTCGGAAGACGCGGTCAGATCGGACGCGACGGACATCCAGCCATCCTTCGTGGTTCCGAGCCAGGATGGCGCCCTGGCCCGGGGCTGACAAACGACTTAAGCTGACGCTCGCGTGAGGAAACCTGACCCGTGCACCGCCGCCTGCCGCCGCTGAACGCCCTGAAGGCCTTCGAGGCGGCCGCGCGGCACGGGAGCTTCACCCGGGCCGCCGACGAGCTGCGGGTGACCCACGGGGCCGTCAGCCGGCACGTGCAGATGCTGGAGGGCTGGCTCGGGCTGCCGCTGTTCGAGCGCCACAACCGGCGCGTGGTCCTCACCGAGGCCGGCAGGGCCTACGCCACCGAGATCGGCGCCGCCCTCGACCGGATCGCCCTGGCCACGGCCCGCCAGGCCGAGCGCGGCCGGCCGCGCCTGCTGCACGTGAATGCGCTCGCCACCTTCACGTTGCGCTGGCTGATCCCCCGCCTGTCCGGCTTCCAGGTGGCCAACCCCGCGATCGAGGTCCGGCTCACGACCTCCAACGTGCCCCTGGCGCACCTCGCGGAGTCGTTCGATGTCGCGATCCGCGGCGGTCCGGAGACGCGCCCGGGCCATCGCGCGGAGCCGTTCCTGTCCGAGCGCCGCATCCCGGTCTGCAGCCCGGCCCTCCTGCAGCGCCTGCCCCTCCAGACACCGGAGGACCTCCGGCAGCACACGCTGCTGCACGCCGCGACGCTCCCGCGGGTCTGGCCGGACTGGCTGCAGGCGGCGGACGTGCCGGACCTGCAACCGCAGGCCTCGGTGACGCTGGAACACTTCTACCTGACCCTCCAGGCCGCCCTCGACGGCCTCGGGGTCGCCATGGGGCCGGAGCGGCTGATCGCCGACGACGTGGCGGCCGGCCGCCTGACCCTGCCCTTCGCGGCCCCCGCCCTGCCGGCGCGGAGCTACTACACCTACGTCCCCGAGCCGCGAGCCGAGGACCCGGCGGTGCGGGCCTTCTGCGCCTGGCTCGCCGACGCGGCCCGGCGGCCGTGAGATCCCGTCTTTGCGAGCGGAGCGAAGCAACCCAGTGTCGCGCCACACTGACAGGCGTCGCGCTGGCCTGGATTGCTTCGCTGCGCTCGCAAAGACGATCGTGGCGCGCAGTCGGGGATGGCGCGCCTCCTCCGTCCGGCGCATGGATCGGATCCGGAACGCCCCCGATACAGTCCGGGTTGGCGTCAGACGCTTCTGCCGAAGGTGACCGCATGGCGCGCAAGCGTCTCCGCCCGACCATCGAGAGCCTGATCGAATCCCTCGGGCGGCTCGGCCTCTCCCCGGACGCGGTCGACCTCGACCGGCTGCTCGCCCAGCTCGACCTGCCCGATTACGGCGCCGAGGTGGAGGACGACCGCGTCGCCGGGGCGCTCCGCGCGATGCAGGCGGCCCGAGCCTTCGCGGAGACCGGAATCCCCGCGATCCGGAAAGCGATCCCCAATCTCCGGGCCGTGGTCACCAAGGACCACCGCATCACTTGGCTGATCCGGACCGAGATCCCGCTCCTCGACAACGGCCGCCTGGACCTGCGGCTCGACATCGCCCCCGAGCCGGAGGCGGCCGAGATCCTGGCGCGCATGGGCGCCCGGAACGACCCGGCCCACCGCCTGGAGCCCTTGCGCGACGCCGTGGCGCGCACCGCCCTTCAGGCGACCCGCGCCCTGCACAAGCCGGTCGACCGGCTGCGGGCGCAGCTCCTCGTCGACCTGCGCGAGGTCGGGGCGGATGCCGCCGCCTACATCGCCCACATGGACCGCTCCCTCCGGTCCCGGGTGTTCACCTACGGCCCGAAGCTCGCCCGCGGCCTCAACGACACGCTCACCCCCGTGCGCCGGCACGCCAAGGCGGTGGCCCGCGAGGGCTCGCGCCTGCGGCGCCTGCGCGATCAGGTCGGCTTCGGCGCCTATATCGAGCGCTTCACCGCCGCCCGGCGCCTCAACCGGACGATCCTGTTCCACATGGGGCCGACCAATTCCGGCAAGACCTACGCGGCGCTCCAGCACCTGATGGCGGCCGAGACCGGCGCCTACCTCGCGCCGCTGCGCCTCCTGGCGCTGGAGAATTTCGAGACCCTGCGCGAGCGCGGCCTGCGCGCCGGCATGATCACCGGCGAGGAGGTGCTGGGCGAGGCCAACCCGACCCACACCGCCCGGACGATCGAGACCGCCGACCTGACGCGGCCCATCGACGTGGCGGTGATCGACGAGATCCAGATGCTGTCGGACCCCGACCGCGGCTGGGCCTGGACCAACGCGCTGTTCGGCGTCGCCGCCAAGACCGTCATCGTCTGTGGCTCCGACGACGCCCTGTCGTATGTCCGCCGCGCCGCCGAGGCCGCCAACGAGTCGCTGGAGGTGATCCCCTTCACCCGCAAGTCGCCGCTCCTGCTCCTGGAGGAGCCGGTGCCCCTGGAGAAGGTCGAGGCGGGCGACGCGGTCGTGGCCTTCTCCCGTCGGGCCGTGCACGAGAATCGCGAGATCCTCGTCGCCCGCGGCCACCGGGTGGCGACGATCTACGGCGCCCTGTCGCCGGAGGTCCGTCGGGCCGAGGCCGCGCGCTTCCGCTCCGGCGAGGCCAACGTGCTGGTGACCACTGACGCGATCGGCATGGGTCTCAATCTCGGGCCGCTCAAGCGGATCGTGTTCTCGGCGGTGCGCAAGTGGGACGGGACCGCCGAGCGGGCGCTGACCCACTCGGAGATCCGGCAGATCGCCGGCCGGGCCGGCCGCTACGGCCACCAGGATGTCGGCTACGTGGCGGCGACCGACCCGTTCGCCGCCGAGCCGATCCGCACCGCCCTCTCGGGCGCGCCGACGGCGCCCGCGGCCGACACGCGCTTCTTCGTCCGCCCGGATCTCGGGGCGATCCGCTCGGTGGCCGAGGAGATGCGCACGCACAGCCTGTACGAGGTGCTCACCCACTTCGCCCGCGCGACCTTCTACGCCGGCTCGCCGTTCCAGCCCTCGGCCCTGGAGGAGGTGCTGGAGGTCGCCCGGATCGTCGACCGGGCGCGGCTGCCGATCGAGGAGAAGTTCGCCTTCTCGGTCTGCCCGATCGACCGGCGCGACGAGATCGCCATGGGCCTGCTGGAGCGCTGGTGCCAGGCCCGGGCCGCCGGACTCACGGTGCCGGCGCTCCGGGGCAATCTCGCGGGCGCGCTGGACTACCAGGAGCGGACCGTGAAGCTCGCCAGCGCCTATCTGTGGCTGTCGCGGCGCTTCCCCGAGACCTTCGACGACGTGGACGCCATCCGCCACATGCGCGGCCGCGCCAACGACGCCATCGAGCAGCACCTGCGCGAGACCGCGACCCGCAAGGCCGAGCGCCGAACGCGGCGGACGGGCGGGGCGCGATGAGGCGGGACGGGACCACGCCCGGGGACTGTTACGGATTCCGCTGCGCGACGCCCCGAGGCGGCGGGGACGCCCATCGCCGGCGGGCCGTATCCGCCCGGTGAGAGGCGGCGTCCGGGGCGGCCGAGGCCCCGCGGCCTGCCATCCCGGCACGACCCGCCGAGGCGCGGCGGTCGCCCGCGACCGCCTGTCGCGTCGGAAAGATCCCGTGCCGGGCCGCGGATTCGTAACCGCGCCGAGCCCTTCGTTGAGCTCGCGGTCCTGGCGGCCTATGCATGGACCCCATGGACCTCCAAGCCTCCGCCCCACTCGCCTGCGCGTCTCCCGTCCGCAAGCCGCCGGCCGCAGCGGCGGCGCCGTTCCTGCCCATGAGCCGCGCCGAGATGACGGCGCTCGGGTGGGACGCGTGCGACATCGTTCTCGTGACGGGTGACGCCTACGTGGATCATCCGAGCTTCGGCATGGCCATCATCGGGAGGCTGCTGGAATCGCAGGGCTTCCGGGTCGGCATCATCGCCCAGCCCGACTGGCAGTCGGCGGAGCCGTTCAAGGCGCTCGGCAAGCCGCGGCTGTTCTTCGGCGTCACCGGCGGCAACCTCGATTCGATGGTGAACCGCTACACCGCGGACCGGCGGCTGCGCCACGACGACGCCTACACGGCGGGCGGCGAAGGCGGCCGGCGCCCGGACCGCTGCACCATCGTGTACACGCAGCGCTGCCGCGAGGCCTACAAGGACGTGCCGATCGTGCTCGGCGGCATCGAGGCGTCGCTGCGCCGCATCGCGCACTACGATTACTGGTCCGACAAGGTGCGCCGCTCGATCCTGGCGGACGCCAAGGCCGATCTGCTCCTCTACGGCAACGCCGAGCGCGCCGTGATCGAGGTGGCGAACCGCCTCGCGGCCGGCGCGGCACCGCACGAGCTCGACGCGATCCGGGGCGTCGCCCTGTTCCGCCGCGTGCCCGGCCATTACACCGAGCTGCCCGCCGACGACCTCGACTCGGCGGACGAGGCCGCCACCCGCCGGCCCGGCGACACCGTCATCCGGCTCCCCGCCTACGAGCAGGTCAAGGACGACAAGGAGGCCTATGCCCGCGCCTCGCGCGTCCTGCATCGGGAGGCCAATCCCGGCAACGCGCGTCCGCTCGTCCAGCGCCACGGCGACCGCGACCTGTGGCTCAACCCGCCGCCGATCCCGCTGACCAGCGACGAGATGGACGCGGTCTACGACCTGCCCTACGCCCGCGCCCCTCACCCGTCCTACGGCGACGCGAAGATCCCCGCCTGGGACATGATCAAGTTCTCGGTGACGATCATGCGCGGCTGCTTCGGCGGCTGTACCTTCTGCTCCATCACGGAGCACGAGGGCCGCGTCATCCAGAACCGCTCGGAGGGCTCGATCCTGCGCGAGATCGAGCGGATCCGCGACAAGACCCCGGGCTTCACGGGCGTGATCTCGGATGTCGGCGGCCCGACGGCGAACATGTACCGGATGGCCTGCAAGGACCCGAAGATCGAGGCGGCATGCCGGCTGCCCTCCTGCGTCTTCCCGGACATCTGCCCGAACCTGAACACGTCGCACGACGACCTGATCCGGCTCTACCGCAAGGTCCGCGAGGTGAAGGGCGTCAAGAAGGTGATGGTCGCCTCCGGCGTCCGCTACGACCTCGCGGTCCGAAGCCCGGAATACGTCAAGGAGCTCGTCACCCATCACGTCGGCGGCCGCCTGAAGATCGCGCCCGAGCACACCGAGCGCGGCCCCCTCGACAAGATGATGAAGCCGGGGATCGGCACCTACGACCGCTTCAAGGAGATGTTCGACGCCGCTGCCAAGGAGGCCGGCAAGAAGTACTACCTGATCCCGTACTTCATCGCGGCGCATCCGGGCACGACCGACGCGGACATGATGCACCTCGCGCTCTGGCTGAAGAAGAACAACTACCGCGCCGACCAGGTCCAGACGTTCCTGCCCTCGCCGATGGCGACCGCCACGGCGATGTACCACACCGAGGTCAACCCCCTGCGGGGCGTGCGCCGCGGCGGCAGCGAGCCGGTCGAGGCGATCAAGGGGCTGCGCCAGCGGCGGCTGCACAAGGCGTTCCTGCGCTACCACGATCCCGAGAACTGGCCGCTGCTGCGCGAGGCGCTGCGGGAGATGGGCCGAGCCGACCTCATCGGGCCGCGCCCGGACCAGCTAGTGCCGTTCTCCCAACCGCCGGGAACAGGCGCAGGCGCGGGCAAGGCGGGGGACCGGCCACGACCCGTGCGCCACGGGGGTGGCGGCCTGCGTTTCACCACGAAGGGCGTCCCGCTGAGGAAGTGACGGTCTCGTCGCGGGGAATACCCGGGCCGGGGGCGGGCGCCCTCGGACCGGCCCGGGCGATCCGGGCACCCGGATATGCCCGTGATCGGGGACTGGATCCGTCGGTCCGAAGGTCTCGGGCATGGGCCGGCACTGGCGACGCAGCGCGACGGGTCGGTTCCGACGGGTCCGCCCTTCGAGCGGCCCGCGGGCTCGGAAATCCCGACCACGAAGGACTGAACGCACGAAGAAGCCGGTCCGCCTGAGCGGACCGGCTTCTGATCGACGGGGATCGATCGTCCTTGAAAACGAAAAACCCGCCGCGCATGTGAGCGTGGCGGGTTGTTTGGTATTGGGATTTGGTTGCGGGGACAGGATTTGAACCTGTGACCTTCAGGTTATGAGCCTGACGAGCTACCGGGCTGCTCCACCCCGCGCCAAGTGTGTGCGGCTGGTCCGGAGTGCGCCGGCTCGTGTGAGCGCGGGCGGTGTGTCCGGGGCCGGATCGGTGTTCGTGTCGAGGGAATGCCGGTCTGGACCGGTGTTGTTTGCGATGGGCGGGTCTGGCGGCGACCGACTCTCCCGTGTCTTGAGACACAGTACCATGGGCGCTGGCGTGTTTAACGGCCGAGTTCGAGATGGGATCGGGTTCTGGGCACGCCGCTCAGGCCACCAGACCGGCGCATCGCAACTTTTTTGGGACTTGGCTGCGCAGGGTTCTGCGACGGCCGGTGTCCTGTTCGGCAAGCATGCAGC
>NZ_JBFUGA010000170.1:0-9741 GCF_056403155.1 Methylobacterium sp. P3_A11 | reverse complement strand
CCGGAATGGCCCGCCATTTCGCCCCGTTCTGATGCCGCCAGAGAATGGCCGAGAGTGTGCGTTGCAGGTCCTGCGGTGGCGTCTTGGCCTTCGGACGGCACGCCTCGACCAGCGGCTCCAGCTCAGACCATTGCGCGTCGCTCAGCATCATCCCTCCTGCCTTGGAGAGAGGAAAACGCAAGCCCCGCCAGTCCGTTCAGGCGACGACAGGCCCTAGAGTCAAGTGATCGTTTCAAAGTTTCGCAGCGTCACGCAAGATTTTACGCTCTCTGGCTCGCACGTCTCCTTCGCATCGCGCGTTTTTCAGTCCACATCCAGCTGACTTAACTAGGCCGCGTTGGCTCTGGGCCGCCAGCTCATTGCAACACAGGAGCCCACGACGAACTGATAGCGGCTGCCCAACGCGCCTAGGCCGATGCTGCGGAGATCGAGGCGCAGGCCAAGCGCCGGTTGGCCGATGAGTACGATGCCGCGCAGCAGCGGGGCGAGGTGGCGACCCGCGGGGGCGAACGTTCCGGTCGGGAACATTCGCCCGCAGCACCGCCGGTCACGGACCTTGGCCTGACCCGCAAGGCGATCCACGAGGCGCGGCAGATCCGCAACGCCGAGGCGGTGTCGCCGGGCATCGTGCGCCGCACACTCGACCAGCAGCTGGCCAAGGGCAAGGAGCCCACAAAGGCGGCCTTGAGCAGGTGCTCGCGTTGTTACTACCCCAGCCCAGCTACGGCTTGCAGTTGCTCTCCCTCTGAAAGAGGCTCGGTCAACAAAGGCAGGGGTGGGGACGTTGCATGGTCGATCGGAACAGGCACCGCTGTGCACTCCTTGCAGCCGCTCTCCTGCTTTCGGTATCCGTCCTGCCTGCCCGCGCGGATCCGCCAGCAGCTGCGCCAGTAACGGCCGCCCCGCCCGACCTTCAGGCCGTGCAGCACGAGGGGGACGTGGACCTGACCGAGTTCACGTTCCGCAACGGAGAACGCCTTTCCCCGCTGCGCCTGCACTACACCGCGCTCGGCACACCGCAGCGCGATGCGGCCGGCAAGATCACGAACGCGGTCCTGCTGCTTCATGCCACCACTGGCACCGGTAAGACCTTCCTCGTGCCGACGCTTGCCCACCACCTCTTCGGCCCGGGCCAGCCGCTGGATCCGCAGCGCTACTACATCGTCCTGCCGGACGGCATTGGCTTCGGCGGCTCTACTAAGCCGTCAGACGGCCTGCACGGGCGTTTCCCGCACTACGGCTACCGCGATCAGGTCGAGGCACAGCACGCCATGTTGCAGGCTATGGGCATCGACCATCTCCGGCTCGTCGCCGGCATCTCACAGGGTGGCATGCAGACGTGGCTCTGGGCCGAGCAGCACCCCGATGCCATGGATGGGGTGATGCCGATCGCCTGCATGCCAATGCAGATCAGCGGCCGAAACCTAATGTGGCGCCAGATCGTGGCCGACGCCGTGCGCAGCGATCCAAAGTGGAACGGTGGCGACTACGACCGTGCGGACCCGCCGACCGCCTGGACGCGCAGCGCGGCGCTGATGTTCGCGCTCATGGTCGGCACGCCCGAGCGGCTGCAGGCCGCCGGGCTGGACCGTGCCAAGACGCTGGCCTACGAAGACGAGCTGACGGCACAATACCGGGGTCGTGATGCCGGGGACGCGCTGTACGACTACGAAAGTTCGGCCGACTACGACCCCGCGCCCGACGTGACCCGCATCAAGGCGCCGATGCTGGCTATCAATTTCTCTGATGACCTAGTGAACCCGGAACAGCTGCCCGTCACGCGCGAGACCGTGGAGCACCTCGCCTCAGGCAAGTTCGTGCTGCTGCCGGGCGGCTGGGGGCATGCCGGCATCTTCCACGCCGACCTGTGGGCGAATCAGCTGGGTGCGTTTCTGAGCAGCCTTCCTGATCGAGATCACCCGCACGTGCCTGTTGCCGCTGAAAAGTAGGCCAGCACGCGGGCCTGGGCGAGCTGCCGTGTGAAGTGCGCCAGGGCGGCTTGCGCGATGCCATCCTGCACAGCGCCGGGGCCAACGCGGACCATGGGGTAAGGCGCACGATCCCCGATCGGCGCCGAGCGGGCCTGATGCTTGTTCAGGACAACGAGTGGGGCAGCTGGTCGGACCGTGAGATTGCCCAACGCTGTGCCGTCCTCAAAACGATTTGAGTGAGCTGCCGCCGCGCACCTATCGAGATCGGCACGGCAACGTCACCCAGATGGACACCGCGCGGATCGGCCGGCGCACGGCCGAGCCCGAGCCGGATCTGCCGGCCCCGGATAGCGCACCCGTCCCGGATGCGCCCAAGCAGCAGCTCAGCAACGTCATCCAGCTGGGCAACCGGCTTAATGTGATCCCGCCGCCGGAAGCAATCGAGCGCGGGTTGATCGCGGAGGAAGCGGCCGCAGATATCCAGCAGATCAAGGATTGCGACGTAAAGCGGCTGGATCACCGCGTAACCGCAGTGAACTACGCCTTAGCTGCGCTCGCCCGCGTGGAGGCGGGCGAGGCCAGCGTATACAGCGCCTCCAACTGGTTGTCGGCGCTCAGACGCAGACAGCGAGCGCGGCGAGGCTCGGTGGTGTCCGCGGGCGTGGCATCGTCGCTGCCGGACAGGGCGGCGGATCGTCGTCATCGTTCCGGCGCCCGGGGCGGACGTACCAGCGCAGGTTCGAGATCCGGCTCGGGCGGCGTCGAGCTGGTGCCATGTTCATGGAGCCAAGGTCAGTGAGATGCGGCTCTATCGTAGACACGAGTCATTCTCCTGAAAACGCAAAGCAGGGTGTGACGGGTGTTGCCCCCGCGCACGACCGGTTCGCGAGGGCGTCTGTTCAAGAGCAGTTGGGCTGAGGATCAGGCAGCCTTAGCGTGGTCCACGATCCGCGGCTGCGCATTGTCCTGGCCGACAGCGGCCGAGGCGCCCCCAATCGTGATGCGACGCGGCTTGAACGCCTCTGGGACCTCCCGCACTAGCTCGACAGTCAGCAGGCCGTTCTCCATGCGGGCGCCCGTGACCTTCACATGATCCGCGAGGTTGAAGGTCTGGCGGAACTGACGCGCGGCGATGCCCCGGTGCAGGAACTGGCGGTCGCCCTCAGCATCCTTCTTCTGCCCGGTGACAAGGAGACTATTGGCGTTCTGCGTCAGCTCGATCTCGTCGGGTGCGAAGCCAGCCACCGCCAGGGTGATGCGGTAGGCGTCGTCGGCGACTTTCTCGATGTTGTAGGGCGGCCAAGCGGCCGACGCGTCGACGCGAGCAGCCTGGTCCATCATGTCGAACAGGCGGTCGAAGCCGACGCTGGAGCGGTAGAGCGGTAGAGCGGGGCGAAGTCGAAGGTCCTCATGACCACATCCTCCTTGCGAGCAACGTGATAACGAGAGCCGCCGGACACCATGTCCGGCGCCCAACATGCGAGCCTGAATGGGCCTCGCACACGCGCGTAACGCCAAAGACGAGGCCGAGTTCCAATGCGGATGCCGGATTTTTCGTGACGTCAGGCGTGCGCCAGGACGGCCTGCGCGACGCCACCCATGGGCTGCGCAGTCCCAACGCCGACAAGCGCCGACCTGTCGCCCGTGCTCGGTCTGCGGGCGACAGGTCCGCCATCACGGCATCCACCGCGCTTCAGGCGCGCCAGCGCGGCGGTTCCTCGTAGGACAGGGACTGGACGATCTGGCGGTAGGCCGCTTCCGGGAAGGCTTTGAGGGTTTGTGCGCGGATGTTGCCGAGCATCCCAAGCTGCAAGCTGAAGCGGGCCGCGACAGCGTCGTCTGGGGCCTCGTAGACCGCCACGATGTCGTAGCTTCCCAGCGTCAGGAAGAAGTCCTTGAAGCTCCCGCCCATCTCCGCGAGCAGCTGCTTGGCCGCATCGAGTCGAGCGGGTGAGTCGGACGCCGCGCGTGCGCCCTGATCAGTCCAGTTCGCCAGCATGATGTAGGTGGTCATCGCATACCTCCAATTTTGAGCGTGACCGGGGCGTAATGGTACAACAACTTGTGCTCGCGGGGACACAAAAAGTCCCGGACAGGTACTCTCGACCTGTCGAGGTAATGGGCCGAGGGTCTGTGGCAAACTCGGGTGCAGGCCGCTTGCCGGTCAGCTCGGCCACCTCGGTGGTGAGCATTGCCACCGTCTCGGCCACGGCAACTTGCTGCCGTGGATCGAGGCCGAGTTCTCGATGGCCGAACGTTCAGCCCGGCGCTTTATGGACGCGGCCGAAGCCTTTGGGTCCAAATCGGCCAATGTGGCCGATTTGCCCGCCACCGTCCTCTACGCCCTCACCGCCCCGTCCACCCCCGAGCCCATCAGGGAGGAGTTCATGCGCGAGGCCGAGGCGGCCGGCGGTGCCTGTGGATAATCCGCCGCCGCTCCTTGGCCTCGCCCTGACAGGGACTCGCTACGGGGGTGCTGCTGGAGAGCACCACCACCATGCCCGACCACACCGAACCTGACTTGTTCGCCGCCGCCGGTCTCACTCTCGATGTCGAGACCGTGCAGCCCGCGCCCAAGCGCCAGAGGAAGCCCAGGACGCCGTCGCCGGCCCAGCGGGCGGCTGCGGACCGCCTGATGGGCGCTCGCCGCCAAGGCCGACGCTTTCGAACGCGACGGACGCTACGACGAGGCCGCGCTGCTGCGGATGCTCGCGCGAGACCACCGAATTCGCGCGATGGAAGTCCGCGCGCACATCGGACTGCTTGAGATGTGGCTCGGCCTGACGGAGATTGACCGGCGACCGTCACAAGAAAGCCCGCCGCAGCGATGCCGGGCGGGCTGGAGGTGGAGTAATCCCGTGAATGCCCTGTAGACCTGCGGGCGGGTGTTTGGTTCCCGAATGAGTGCCGCTTGACCGCCTTCAGCTGAAGGAACCCCATCGGGCCAGTCGCGAGAGGTGTACGGAACTCCTGGCTGCGGTCAGACCGCTCGGTTCAGACCCCGGCCTGCATGGACCGAGGGTGCTGTGCTCATCAGCACCTCATCCGGGCCGAGCGGCTGCTCGGACTAGACCGGCGCCATCAGCGTGAGCACCGTCGTAGCGATGGCCATCGAGGCGACGGTCGAGAATGCGGAAATCACGAGCCAATCCATCGTCGTTCCTCCTGGAGACATTGTTTTCATTGCCTGGATGTAAGGTTTCATGAACCATCAGCCCTGACGGTGCTCCAGAGCACGTGCTCGAATGCTGATTATCGGCGGACCACAAAAGAAACGCGCCGCAGCTAGGCGGGACGGGTTACCGTCCGGACTCATAACCAGTAGCTGACGGTGGCGGCGATGCAGACGGCGGCGAGATAGTTGGCGGCCGAGCGATCGTAGCGGGTGGCGATGCGGCGGAAGTCCTTGAGCCGCCCGAACATGCGCTCGATGGCATTGCGGCCGCGATAGAGCACGGGCGAGAAGCATGGCTTCCAAGGCCGGTTGATCTTGGGCGGGATGTTGGGTGCGGCCCCGGCCGCCTCGATCTGCCGGCGGATGGCGTCGCTGTCGTAGCCCTTGTCGACCAGCACGATGCGGCAGGCGGGCAGACGTTCGAGCAGCAGCGCGCCGGCCTTGCAGTCGGCGGCCTGCCCGCCGGTCAGCAGGAAGGCGAGCGGGCGGCAGAAGCGATCGGTGAGGGCGTGGATCTTGGTCGTGCGCCCGCCTACGAGGCGCTGACGACCTGAAGCCCACGCTTCTGTGAAGCAGCCGGGATGTCCTGCAGCTTCGCACAACGGGTTTGGTTCCGCCCACCTGCCTTAGCTTCGTAGAGCGCGCCATCCGCGCGGCGGTAGAGATCGGCTAGCGCTGCGATCTCCGCACCAGTCGGCACCACGGCTGCTAGCCCGATGCTCACTGTGACCGCGCCCGCTCCGATACCGGCAGATCCGATTGCCAGGGTGGACACCTCGGCATGGACCTTCTCCGCAATGCAAAATGCGCCTGCTTGGTCTGTGTCTGGCAGGAGAATAGCGAACTCCTCGCCGCCTACACGGCAGACGAGGTCGTGCGGGCGATGAATGCTGGCCGAGAGGCAGCGGGCCAGACCCTTGAGCACCTCGTCGCCGACCGCGTGCCCGTAGCGGTCGTTGAAGCGCTTGAAGTGATCGGCATCCACGATGAGTAGTGATAGCGGCTCACCTGAGCGCCTTACGCCACCCGAGGCCCGGGTGAATGCGTCCTCAAACGCGCGGCGGTTCGGCAGCCCTGTCAGAGCATCCGTCAGAGATAGCTTTGCGAGTTCCGCCTGCATGGTTTCGCGGCGGCGCAGCTCACGCCCGAACAGGAGCGACAGCGCGATCGTGAGGCCACACAGCAGCGCCACGATGCCCCCGATGACGAGCGCCTTCACCCGCCACTCGGCCTCGGTCTCGTCGGTCGAGAGAGCGACGTTCAGGATCAGCGGCAGGTCGCCGACTTGCGTAAAGGTGTAGTATCGCTCGATGCCGTCCCGGATCGAGGTGTGGACAAAACTGCCGTTGTGCTCACGCAAAAAACCCTTGAAGGTTGGGGCACTCGCGATGTTGGCACCGATGTCAGCCTCGACGAAGGGCTGGCGCATGACACGCGTGCCGTCGCGCAGGTAGAGATTGATGGCGCCGTTTCGGCCGAGGTCGATCTGACTGAACAGCCGCGTGAAGTAGGACAGGTTCAGTGTCCCCAACACCACGCCGCCGAATGTACCGTCAGCCTTGTTGATGCGACGGCTCAGCACGATCATACGACTGCCGAGCAGACGTGAGAACAGCGGCTCACTGATGTAGAGACCGAGATTGTTCTGCGCCTTATGGGCCTGGAAATAAGCTCGGTCGGCGTAGTTTGCTTTGCGCGCAGGAACCGCGCCTGCCTCAATGACGCTATCGCCGTTCTCATCGGTGACGACCAGCACGCCCATGTCGCGAGCCGTCGCAGCGCGGTCGAACAGCAACAGCTGCCGCAGCTCGGGGGTGACCTGCGCAAGTCCCGGAGCCTTCAGGTTGTCGAGGACCCCGCGCAGCGAGAGATCGTACAGCTCGATGTTGCGAGCAATGTCGCGCTCAAGGACCTGGACGAGGTTCTTGGAGGTCTGCTCAGCCTTGTCCCAGGCGTCCTGTCGCAGATCCAACAGCATCAGGCCGGACGCTGCGAGCATCCCAACGGGCGCCAGGACGCCGAGGGCGATCCATGTCCGGGCAAACTGAAACCGAAGCACTAGGCGTCGCAGCGGGACCATCGAGGGTTTCTCGCGAACGCGTTCGCTCCCGCTCAATCCTGGCACGGACAATCCTTACCAAGGGTTTTAGATCGGTAGAGTCAGGGCGGTGTCGTGCGTCTGCGCCAACACGATCGCGTGAGCACCCGTCGCACCTGCACCCCACGAGAAGGGTCAGGGTAACGCCGTTCCCGATCAGCGGCTGACCAGTTACCTCTCTACTCCCCCATTACTCCTATTCATCTGCTGATCAAAGCGCTTCCAGAAGCCGGTCAGCCGCCGATAGGGTTTGCCATCCGGGCCGAGGTGCCGACCCTCCTCTATGTATCGTCGGCAAAGCCATCCGTTGACGCTGTCGAGGACTCCCGAGGTATCCTTCAGAAATGCGGAGGTGGCCTCGATCAGGTCGAAGCCCACGTGTTTCATGAGGGCCATTATTTGTGCCTGGATAGCGGTTTTATGCTCCTTGGCTGCAGGCTTGAATACTAAAAGGGCCGCCGTTGAGGCGGCCCTCATCACCGACGTCGTCCCGGCTTGCGTCAGGCGGCGCGGACGGTTGCGAGGAAGCGCCTCATCTCGGCCGCGAGCTGCTCGGACTGGCGTGACAGCTCGGAGGCCGCCCCAAGTACCTGATTAGCCGCAGCGCCCGTGTCCTCAGAGGCGCGTGCCACACCGGCGATGTTGCTCGTCACCTCACCCGTGCCGCTCGCCGCCTGTGCCACGTTGCGCACTATCTCCTGGGTGGCTGCACCCTGCTGCTCAACGGCAGCCGCAATGCTGGTGGCAACCCCGCTGATCTCCTGGATGCGCGCGCTGATCGAGCTGATCGCCGTGACCGCCTGACTTGTCGAGCCCTGGATCCGGCCGATCTGGCCCGAGATCTCGCTCGTGGCCCGCGCGGTCTGCTCGGCGAGCGCCTTAACCTCGCTCGCCACCACCGCAAAGCCCTTCCCGGCGGCGCCGGCGCGCGCCGCCTCGATCGTGGCGTTCAGGGCCAGCAGATTGGTCTGACCGGCAATCGTGGAGATCAGCGTCACCACGTCACCGATGCGCGACACAGCCCCGTTAAGCTCCTGCACGAGTGCGGCTGTCTGGCAAGCCTCATCCACAGCAGTGCGGGCCAGCTGGGCCGAGCCGCTAACCTGCCGGCCGATCTCCTGCACGGAGGAGCCCAGCTCCTCCGCCGCTGCAGCTACGGTGTTGACGTTGGAGGCGGCCTCTTCGGCAGCAGCGGCCACAGTTGTCGAATGACTGGCTGTCTCCGTCGCCGTCGTCGTCATGGTCTGTGCGGTGGCCTGCAACTCGGTAGCTGAGGATGACACCATGCTGATGATGCCGCCGACAGCTTGCTCGAAGCCGTCGGCCATCTGGCGCATGCCGGCCCTACGCTGCTCCTCGGCCGCCAGCCGTGCGTGGGCCGTCTCCGCCTCCAGCTGACGAGTCCGGATCAAGTTTTCCTTGAACACCTGCACAGCCGAGGCCATCGCGCCGATCTCGTCGTGCCGCTCGGCGCCTGGAATAGCCGTCGCCGTGTCACCGGCAGCTAACCGGACCATCGCTCCTTCCAGATGTATAATTGCTCGGGAGACCCACCGCTGCAGAATGATAAAGCTGGCAGCTGCGACCGAGAGAATGCCAATCGCCATACCCGTCAGCAGAAGCACCCAGGTCCAAGCCTGATCCGCTGATGCCGTTGCCTGACCAGTCAGAACCTCCATCGCCGCGGCGGCGACGGCAAGGACATCCGACTGTGCATCGCCAGCAAGCTTCAGCCACGTCTCCATGTTGAAAGCGAGGGGCTGACCGGTTGCGGCAGAGGTATCGATCTCCTTGCGTAGGTTCACATAGGCACTTCCGGAGAAGCTGTTCTGTGCGGCGGCTAGTGCCGCCCTCAGATCTGTTGGAGCGTGTTCGTCCATCAGGTCGGCTATGACGCCAAGACCAGACGTCACTTGGTGCGCGTATTCCCGTACCTTAATCGTCTCTTCCGGCCGCACGGCCCTGTTCTGTGCCAGGATCGTGCGGACCTGGAACCGAAGCATCCCGGCGCTGATCCGCGCCTGCCACGCGGTCGCGCTGATCTGAATGAGGGGAAACATCTTCGGGTCGAGCGCCACGATGCGATGCCCCAACAGCTTGGCGCCATGCTGGAGCGCGTTCAGCACCGGCTCAAGCCGCTCGTCGAGCCGAGCCCGCACTGTCATGTCGCGTGCGGCAAGTTCCTGGCCTAGGCCTTTGTCGACCTCCCGGCGGACCGCCTCCCAAGCCTCGTAGCTGCTGGTAAGCTCACGATGAACTTGGCTGGCGCCATCCATCGCCAAGGCAGCTAGAGCCGTGCCCGGCCGCGTTGCGACGGGTTAGCGGTTTGCCGCGTTGAGTGGTGAAGGAGCCCTCGATGCCTTCACCGTTGTCTGTCGATCTGCGCGAGCGTGTCGTGGCGGCCGTGGCCGAGGGCGCCTCCTTCCATCGAGCGGCGGCCCGGTTCGGTGTAAGCGTGTCGAGTGCCAGCCGCTGGTCGGAGCGGTTCGCGCAGGAAGGCCACGTTGGTCGGAGCGGTTCGCGCAGGAAGGCCACGT